>JADGCO010000001.1:0-69223 GCA_015228935.1 Magnetococcales bacterium
GGGGAAGGGCTGCGCCCTTCCCCCTGGTGGGGTCCGGGGCGAAGCCCCGAAAAAATGTCAAAGAAGAGGCGGAGAACCAGGTCAAGGTACAGCGAGTCGTCAACGAAACGACTGGTGAAATAGAATTGTATTGTCACTCCAATAGGTTGCAAAAAAAGGAAGAATCAATTTTGGATCGTTTTTCCAAACGGTTCGAACAAGGGCTGGAAAAACTGGCGGCTGGACTTCTCAAAAAGAGGGGATGCCGGGTACACGCCAAAATCATGGAGCGTCTGGGTCGATTGAAAGAAAGGTATGCTTACGCTGCCCAGCACTACAAAATCGAAATAGCCCAAGACACGGAAACTAAACATGTTTCAAGCATCACTTGGTGTCGCCATGAAGCAGTGAAACCGATCATTACCCATCCGGGTGTCTACTGCTTGCGTACCGATCAGCAACAATGGGATGCCGCCACGATCTGGAACACCTATACCATGTTGACCGACTTGGAATCGGTTTTTCGTAGCATGAAATCAGAGCTGGGTTTGCGTCCAGTCTACCACCAAAAGGGGGACCGGGTAGATGCCCATCTTTTCATCACCATCCTGGCCTATCATCTCGTTCATGGTATCCGTTACCAATTGAAAGCAAAAGGTATTGACGACTCATGGGAACGTTTGCGTAATCGCCTTTCCAGCCAAATCCGCATCACCATAACCATGACACGCCAAGATGGAGAGCTTGTCCATCTGAGAAAAAGCAGTCGAGCAGAACCCCACCAGCAGGCCATTTACAATGCTCTCGGTCTTCCCCATCACCCTGGCAAAACGCTGAAAATGTCTCCTCTCCCAAATTCAGTCAAGATGTAGTGCCATACTGAGACAAAAAAATTTAGTAAAATATTGAAATAAATCAGATTTTGCACTACAGATGACGAACATGGGTTGACCGGTTTGCTGATCCTGGTGGAACAGTACGCCAGGTGCAAAAATGCAGAAACCCGGCAACAAATTGTGGATTTTTATATTGCCCATCTGGACCGGGTCAACAATTGGGATCTGGTGGATCTTTCTGCGCCCAAAATTCTGGGAGAACACTTGCTGCACCATCCGCATGCCAGGGGGATGCTGTCGATCATGGCCCAATCTGCCAATCTCTGGGAAAGGCGTGTTGCCGTGCTGGCCACCTGGCCCATGCTCAAGCAGAGGCAATTTGCGGAATTGCTGACCCTGGCTGAATACCTCCTCCGCGATACCCACGACCTCATGCACAAGGCCGTGGGGTGGATGTTGCGGGAGGCCGGCAAGGTTGATCTTGATGTTTTGGTAAAATTTTTGGAAAAACATGCCGGGGCCATGCCACGGACCATGTTGCGTTATGCCATTGAGCGGCTGGATTCAGACCGCAAACAGAAATTCATGGGACGTTGATGCCGTTTTTGGCTTCTTTTTGAGCAGCACAGGTTACTGCATTTTATTATCCATGCCACCACTCCTGCCACCAAGGATAAAACATGTTCCCGAAATCGACCTTTATCCGTTGCCTGTTGTTCGTTCCGGTGGTGTTTTTATCCACACATGTCGCAGCCCAATCCCCACCCGCCGACGCACCCTCTGGACAAACCTCATTCTGCACCCCTGCGGAAGAGGTGGTATTCGCCTGCCGAACCGGTCAGAAGATGGTGTCGGTGTGCGCAGCGAAAAATGCCGGTTCCCAACAAGGCTATCTGCAATACCGTTTTGGCAAGCCGGACAGTGGACAGGCACTCGAACTTGTCTGGCCGGAAAAAATGAAGCCACCATCGGCAGTTGCCGTAGGCGACACTGTTGCCTTTTCGGGTGGCGGAGCGGCTTGGCTGCGAATTCCCAAGGGCAACTATGCCTACGTCGTCTATAACGGCATTGGCAAATGGGGTCCAAATGGAGAAATTAGCACCAGGGAGGGGCTGACCGTGGAGCGTGACAACAAGGTGATCGCCAACCTGTCGTGCAATGGCGGCGTCAGCACCCTGCTGGGGCCGGATTTGTTCGAACGGCTGGGCATCCAATCCCAGGGCAGGACATTTGATCTGCCGGAGTGACCATCCTTTCCGTTGTCTACTTGTGTGAAGGATCCAGTAGAACCGTGTCTCCCCACGCCGTGTGAACAAATGTCCAGTTCTATCTTGAATGTACGCCAGGCAGAAAATATCAAGAACAAGGATTTTGATAAGGCCAAAATGATCTTTTCCGGAGGGACAATCAAAATAAATATGTCGAAATATCGAGCGACGATAATCTCAAGGCTGAATTTATTTTACAAACGGGACGAAAAACGTCGTCTCACGGGCAGAATATTATGGATAAAGTAGCCACAGCTCTTAAAGGGTTGGATGAAGATTATACTATTGAATTAAGAAATGGAAAAAAATTAACCAGAAATAATCTTTCGATACGTAAAACAGTCAGAGTTGGAGCCGTGGGTGGCCATCCGAATTTAATTGAGATCTATTCGGAAATGAGCGTATGGTTGCGAGAGTTAATCGGAGAAGGTGTTGCAATTCGGGAGTAAAGCCATGTTCGCTTTGATTGTTCTGACCATCATAGCATCGTTTGCACTTGCCTGGTTGGCGTTACAGATTGGTATTGGAGGTATTCCTTTTGAATGGGAAGATGGAATTCGGATGTTTTTTGGATTAGGCGTTGCGCTTATTGGGTCTCATTGGGTTCTTTTACAAAAAATTGACAAATTAATGGACGAAAAAATTCTTAAATTTAAAGAAATTGAAAAAATACAGCCTCTTCAGCATTATATTAAGCGTGGAAGCTGGTCTTTTACCGCAATAAATCTTGCACTTTCTGTGGGATGCATAGTTCAATCATTTATTCATATTCCATTGCTTTCTCTTTTCATGGCGATTTTAACAATCTTAATGGCTTTAATTACATTTTTGTGGGTCTGGAAGTGGTACACTCAGGCAGATCAATATTACAACATTAAGGTTAGAGATAACTCCAAGCACATTGCTCGCCTGACAGCTTTAAAAGAACTTCAATCCCACCCTCCAATTACGGATGAAGTCAAGAAAAAGCTTGACGGGTATTATAAACTTATTCCTTGACTCTGTAAACTTCTCCGTCTGCGCCGCTCATCATGAAACCACGCAAAACCGGCTGTCTTGACGGAGAAGCAAAAGACGGCCATTCTGCAACTGTCCCAGTCTCGGCAAAAGGGATCATGGTGCCAGGCCAGAAACCTGGAAATGGGCTGGCCGTGATTGGCCATGACAACACTCACGATTCCAACTGAAATATCATGTGGCCTATTCTTGATTCAATTTTGAGCCGGCTGCCAGAGGATCTTCATGTGAGCTGGCTTCCCGAGGATCTCCGGAAGCGGCCATGGCTCGTGGTCATCAACGACCAGCAGGTGGCGATACACATCAGGGAAAAGATGCGGTTCGGAGAACGGCATGTGTTTCCGCAATCGCCGGCAGGCCTGGCCGGATTCAGGGAACACCTGCACCGGAAAGGTTTTTCCGGGTCGGCATCTGTCCTGGTCGATGTCATGGAAGAGGACATGCGCCAGGAGGTGATTCCGCAACTGCATGGTTTCAACCGCAATCAACTGATTCAGCATCGTCTGGAAAGATTGTTTCGTACCACCCCCCTCAGACAGGCGGTGTCCCAGGGAAAGGATCGGCCTGGTTTCGAGAGAATTTTATTCAGTGGATTGACCAACCCTGCTCCGGTGACGGCCTGGCTGGAGGTGTTGGCGGAGAGAGGAATCAAGGTAACCGGGGTATGGTCGGTGCCGTTGGTCAGTGGAGATGTGTTGCGGCGGGCCAGCGGGATTGGCTCCGACAATGCCCTGCTGGTCAGCACCAACAGCGGCGGCTTGCGGCAAACCAGTTTTTTCCGGGGCCGGACCCTGGTCAGCCGCTTGGTTCCCCTGCCAGGCGGAGAGACATCCGGCCTGATCCACGCCATCCTGAATGAGGTGGAAAAAACCCGCATGTACCTGAACAGCCTGCGTCTGGTACCCCGGGAAACCCCCATGGATCTGTTTTTTCTCTCGCATGCTGCCCTGGTCCGGCAATTGCGGGATCATCAGGGATTGGCCACGACCCGAAATTTGCGGATCCATGGACTGGATGCCGGCAGCGTGGCCGAACGGCTCGGCCTGCCGGTGCCTTTCCATGACACGGAGATGGATCTGCTCTTTGGCCACTTTCTGCTGAAGAGATGGTTCCGGGTTCGTCCCTATCCAGGTCTGGAACCGAAATGGCAGGAACCTGCCTGGTTGCAACGAGGCCGTCACTGGCTGCGGGACCATCTGCCGCAACCGGCCAGAGAAGAGGCTGAAATCAAGGAGGTTTCGCCGCATCAGCAGGCGGTGCGCCGGTTGGGGGATGTCCTGGTGGAAAAGGGGGTCATCACCTACGACCAACTGGAAATCGCCCTTGCCGAACAACTGCGGGACAACAAACCCCTGGGCCGGCTGCTCGTGACTTTGGGCTTTGTCACCGACAAGCAGTTGCGGGATCTGCTGGGTGAATTTTTTGACCAGCAGAGCGTGGATTTGACCTCCGGGGTGGTGGATCCGGAAGCGGTCAACAAGGTACCCAAGGAGTTTGCCAAACGCCATGGGGTGTTGCCCCTGACCTGGAATCCCGACCAGCAACTGCTCGTGGTGGGAATGGCCAACACCCTGGATATGGCCACCCTCGACCGGCTGCTGGCACGGCTTCCCGCCGGAACCACGGTCGAAACAAAACTGGCCACGGAAAACGAGGTCATGGAAGCCATCGATGCGATCTATGGTTTTGATCTGTCGCTGGATGGCATTCTGCGGGAAATCGAGAGCGGCGAGGTGGACCTGGAGAGTCTGCCGGTTGATTCCGCCGAGTTCAGTCATCCCATGGTACGCCTGGTCAATGCCCTGTTGACCGATGCGATCAAACACGAAGCCTCGGACATTCACATCGGACCCATGGCCGGTTTTGTGCGAATCCGGTATCGACTCGATGGGGTGTTGCGTCAGGTGCGCAGTCTGCACCGCAAGTTTCAGGCTGGCCTGATTGTGCGGCTCAAAGTGATGGCGGGCATGAATATTGCCGAGAGCCGGATTCCCCAGGATGGGCATTTTTCCTTTACCCTGGCCGGTCGCACCATTGATTTTCGAGCCTCGATTCAGCCGACGATCCACGGAGAAAACATTGTCCTGCGGGTCCTGGACCGGGCCAACCGGATCATGGGCCTGGATCATCTGGGGCTGTCACAATACAATCGCGAACGCATCGACCGGATCATGGAACGCCCCGAAGGGATCATCCTGGTCACCGGTCCGACAGGCAGCGGCAAGACCACCACCCTCTATTCGATGCTCTCCACCTTGAATGCCGACGAGAGCAACATCATGACCCTGGAAGATCCGGTCGAATATCCGATGAAATCGGTCCTGCAAACCTCGGTCAACGAGGCCGTCAGACTGGATTTCGTCACCGGCATCCGCTCCATGCTGCGCCAGGATCCGGATATCATTCTGGTGGGGGAAATCCGGGATCTGGAGACCGCCCAGATGGCCCTGCGGGCCGCCATGACCGGGCATCAGGTCTACAGCACCCTGCATACCAATTCCGCCCTGGGAGCCATCCCCCGCCTGTTGAACATTGGTCTACCACCGGACATGCTGGCCAGCAACATCATCGGCATCGTGGCCCAACGTCTGGTCAGGCGTCTGTGCAAAAAATGTTGCACGCCCCAACCTGTCGGCCCCGAAGAACGTCGGCAGCTCTCCCTGCCGGACTCTGCCGAGGTGACCACCCTCTACCGGGCCGCCGGGTGTCCAGCCTGTAGCGGCTCCGGCTACAAGGGGCGTTTGAGTGTCATGGAAATTGTCATTGTGGATGATGATTTTGATGACCTGATCTCGCGCAAGGCCACCCCGGGAGAGTTTCGCCAACTGGCACGGCAAAAGGGAATTCGCACCATGACGGAAGATGCCATCCGCCACGTACTGGAAGGGGTCACCAGCCTGGACGAGGTCAGCCGTATCCTCGGTCATCCACCGGCTTTGCTTCAGAGTGTTTGAGGTTGCCTCATGCCCAATTATTCATACCGGACGACCGATCAGAATGGCAAAATCCGCCAGGGGCGGATGGAAGCTGCCAATCTGGACGATCTGGAGTTTCGCCTGGACCGTCTGGGCCTGATGCTGATCAGTCACAAGGTGATTGGCGAAAAGGCCCAGGGCAAAAGCCTGTTCCGGCGTTCCGGGGTGGGGCGCAAGGAAATCCTGCTCTTTTGCTTTCACATGGAGCAGTTGACCCGTGCCGGGGTTCCCATTCTGGAAGGATTGACCGGATTTCGGGATGGGGTCGAAAATCCGCGCCTCAAAGAGGTGGCCGTCTCTCTGGTGGAAGACATCGAGGGGGGAAAAACCCTGTCGGACGCCTTGGGTGCCCATCCACAGTTGTTCAGCAGCATTTTTGTGCAATTGATCCGCATGGGAGAACGCACGGGACAACTGGATACCATTTTCAAAAACCTGGCCGACTCCCTGAAGTGGGAAGACGAGCTGATGGCACAGGCCAAAAAGGTGATGATCTACCCCACCGTGGTGGGTCTGGTGGTTGCGGGTCTCGTATTTTTTCTGATGATCTTTCTGGTCCCGCAACTGATGGAATTCATCACCGGCATGGGGGAAGAACCTCCTCTGCATACCCTGGCCCTGATTGCCACCTCCAACTTCATGGTCGCCTGGTGGCCGGTATTGGTCTCGCTCCCGGTCGGAGCCATTGCGGCCATTAAATTTTTCCGCAGAGTCAGCAAGGGGTTCCGCCGGGGACATGACGCATTCAAGCTGAGAATATGGTTGTTCGGTCCTCTCAACCGGAAGATCATCCTGGTGCGTTTTTCCAATGCCTTTGCCCTGATGTACAAGGCCGGCATCACGGTCCTGGAGTGCATTCGCATCTGCGAGGGGTTGGTGGGCAATCTGGCGGTTCAAGAGGCCCTGGAGCAGGCGCGGCAACATGTTTCCGATGGCAAGGACATCACGGGCAGTTTTGGCGAAGTGGGCATTTTTCCACCCCTGGTGTTGCGCATGTTGCATGTCGGCGAAAGCACGGGTGGCCTCGATATTTCCCTGCGCAATGTGAGCTATTTTCTGGACCGGGAGGTCAAGGAGACCATCGGGCGTCTGGAAACCATGATCGAACCGACCCTGACCCTGATCCTGGCCTTTATTCTGGGGTGGGTGATCCTGTCGGTATTGGGACCCATTTATAATATTATTGCCAAATTGTAAAACCCGGATTGCCGGTTGTTTTATGGCCAGAAATCCCCCTGTTGTCCAAATGTGAAATCCAGGACACCGATTGTTCCATGGCCAGAAATCTTTTTCTTTATGTGACCAACCACAACCTGATCTCCTACCCCTGGGAGGAAAATACCTTTGGCGAGGCGGCCTGGTTCGCCCATGGCGGTGAGGACAAGGGCCGTTTTCTGGAATATCTGGACTCCTTTGCGGCTGGATTCACGGCATATATTCTCACCGATCTGACGGAAGAAGAGATTAAACAGGAACGGGTTCCCCGGCTTAACCCGTTCAATCGTTCCCAGATGCTGGAGCATCGGGCGCAACGGCTTTTGCGGAACACCCCCTTTCGCCATGTGCAATATCTCGGCAGGGATTCCCAGGTCAAGACCCAGGACAACGTCCTCTTTTCCGGCCTGACCGACCCCGAGACAACCCTGCTTGCCTGGGTGAACATTTTGTTGGAAAAGGGGATTCCTCTGGCAGGCATCTGGTCCCTGCCGCTTTTGACTCCTCGGGTATTCCACTCGGTCATCGATGCGAAACATAAAAATGTCCTGCTGTCGAGTATCAATACCGGGGGACTGCGTCAAACCTTCATGCGGGATGGTCAGATCCAGATCAGTCGTTTGAGTCCTGTTCCTACCCTGGAGACGGAAAAGCTGGTGCCGTTTCTCCATGGTGAGGTGGCGCGCATGATGGGATACCTCTCCAGTCAGAGGCTGCTCGCCTGGGGCTCGGAAATGCATGTTTATATTCTGTGTGATCAAGCCCTGATCGCACTGTTGAATGCCGGTCCCAGGGAGGTGAGCAACCATCATCTGCATCCGGTGGATGTGGCTGTTCTGACCAACCGCGTGGGATTGAAAAACACCCTGGAGGCCGGAAAAATGGACCGGCTGTTCGGGCATTACATCATTCGACGGCATCTTCCGAACCATTATGCACGCCCATTGGATATCGCTGTTTTTCATTCGATGCAACTTCGGCAACAGGTGCGTTGGCTGGCGGCAGGCATGGCCGGAGTTGGTCTGCTGGCGGGAACTATTTTGTTTTTCCAGGCACGTGCCGATCAGGAACGCTTGCCGGCCCTGTTGCAACAGGTTCAGGAAATGGAGAAAAAAAGACCCTCTGGTGAGGTCAGCAACCAGGATCTGACCGTTCGGGATGTCCAACGCATCGTCGAAGCGGTCCCGGTGGTCGAAACTCTGCAAAAACATGCCATGGATCCATTGCGTCTGCTGCAAATTGTTGGACCAATCCTTGCGGAACACCCTTCACTCTGGTTGAACAGTCTTGAATGGTCTGTCGGGCGGGAGGGGGTTCAACCGGTACCTGCTGCCACCGAAAGGGGTCGGGGAGGAAAAGGAGGACCTCCGGGTGGCCGGGCAGGAACACCTCCAGGCGGTCGGGGAAGCGCAGGAGCGGGGACAGGAGGAACATTGCCCGGCAGTCGGGCAGCGGCGGGCACAGGAGGATCCCCGCCTGGCAGCCGCGGAGGAGGAGCGCCACCTGGCAATCAAGGAGAAACAGCAACTGAAAGAACGGATTATCAAACGGGCCAGATTTCCGGCCATATCCATCCTCTGCCCAGGGATGCCAAAGAGGCATTGAGCAAGGTCGAGGCTTTCATCCGTGACCTGCGTACACTTCCGGAGGTGGTTGAAATCCAGCCTGTCAAGATGCCCATGAATCTGGGACAGGGGGCCGTCATTCAGGGAGGAGGAGGATCCATCAGTGGTGGTGGGGCCGTTTCGGCGGATGCTGCCCTCTTTGTCTTGAAAGTGATTCTGGCCACGAGACCATGAAAACACAATCCATCAAGTGGAAAATTCTGGGCGGTTCCCTGGTTTTGTTGTTCCTTGCCCTGATATTTTCCGTTGCCCTGGTCTGGGGGGGGATGGAATACCAGGATCGCATGGCGGTGCGGCTCCAGGAATTGGAAAAAAACATTGCCAAATTGCAGACACGCAAAAAACAGAGTGCCGCTCAGGAACAGCGTCTTGCCGAGATGCGACCCCGGTTTGAGGAGTTCCGAAAAATGGGAAGCATTGGCGATGAACCTCGTTTACGCTGGGTGGAAGCGGTCCAGGAGTTGGATGCGTTGGTCAAACTGCCCGTGCCAATCCGGTTCAAACTGGATCCGCCCCAACCCTTCGTCTCTTCCATATCCCTGCCGCCAATCCAGGAATACATGGTGTTGTCCAGCCGCATGGAGTTGACCTTCGGTCTGCTCCACGAAGAAGACCTGGCCAATCTGCTCAACCTCCTGCAACAAAAAAAAGTCGGGATCTTCCATGTCAACCGATGTAAAATCCAACAGGCTCGTCCCCTGCCTGAAAATCAGGAAATTCGCGAAGTGGGGGTCAATCTGGAAGGAAGTTGTGCCCTGGACTGGTTGACTTTGCGCGAGATGTCCAAATAATTCCCATGAATCAATTTTGTTGCCACGGAATTGCAGGAATGCTGCTGGTCATTGCCGGATTGCTCGCGCCGCTGTCGATTCTCCGTGCGACCGAAGGGAGTGATCTCGCCAACATTCTGCCGGGCCGCCTTTTTACCACCCCGGAAAATCGGCAGATCCTGGATCGATTGCGGCGGGGAGAGCGTGTTCCCAAGCCGGTTCTGCTCCGGAAAAAAGAGACTGACGGGGCAGATCAACCGAAAACCGCTGCCCCCGGCGAACCGATCATTCAGGGACCGCGCTTCCTTACCGTGAGTGGTCTGGTCCAAAAACGTGATGGGAGTTTCGTGGCATGGCTCAACGGCAAAAGTTTTGATCTGGCAACCGGCATGACAGGTGAAGGGTTTGTCGTGTCACCGACTCGTACTGCTGTGGAAGAGATTGCCATTCTGTTGGAGGACCATGCAACGCCTTTCCTGCTGAAGCCCGGCCAAACCCTGGATGCAGACCAGAAAAAGATCGACGACAGTTTTCGAATTCCGGAACGGGTGCGCCAGTTGGCCCAGCGTGGCAAGCCCCTGCCTGTCATCCCTGTTCCTGATCCATCCGCAGTTGGCACACGGAATGAAAAGCACCCGGACTCAGAGAAGACAACCCAAAAAGCGGATGACTCCGGCAAGAGTGCAGAGACAAATTCCAGGAATGCTCATTCCACCGGGACAACGCCATCTGGTACAAAAAAGGCCGGCAAGGAGATGGATCCCGACCAGGAGCTGGAACCGGACAAAATATTTGACCTGGCCAAAAAGGTCAAAAATGCCGGGAAAGGTGGTGGAATCAAGGGCCTGCTGGATACGGCCACGGAGGTGTCGCGTGCGGTTGGCCAATAGAGAATCACGACAGAATGCTGTTGAGTCGAAACCCATGGCCATGAAGTCGGCACGAGGATCCATGGCGTCGGAACGTGGAGCCGTCATGCTCCTGACCCTGACGGTCCTGGTGATGGCGGGACTTTCCTTTGCCCTGGATGCCCTGTTGATCAAGAGTTCCCGGGTTCGGGAAGATGTGCGGGCATTTCAGGTTTTGTCGCAGGCCAAGGAGGCATTGATCGCCTATGCGGGAGCTTCAGATCGGACCAACAACCTGGGGCGTCTCCCCTGCCCCTTTCTCGGCAACATCAGCAATTATGATACCGACGGCACAGCAGCTTCCGAGTGCAATGCCGTGACCGGCGTGGCGGACACTGTCAATTCTTTTGGATTGTTGCCTTGGAGTACCCTGGGATTGGCTCCATTGCGCGATGGCAGCAACTCCCCCATTCTGTACGCTGTGGCAGGGCGCTACAAAAGGGGATCCAGCACATCCATCCCGCCCTACCCTGCCGGTAACCTGACCCTGAACAACAATTCGGGAGATTATGTGGCATTTGTCTTTGCCCCCGGCAACCCGCTCTCCACCCAGACCCGGGTTCTCAACGATACGGCGGCCAATCAGCAGGCGCAGTTTTTGGAGAGACGTGCCGGCATCACAGGTGATTTTGAATTGGCCAAGATTGATGTCAACAGTACCACCCCGGCGGCCGATCGTTACAATGATCGGGTTCTGGGTATCAGCCAGAATGATTTGATCTATGCTGTCACCCGGAATTGATGCACCACGGATATTTTAACGTTGCGGAGGCAGCAGGAGCCGAAATCATGGAGCCGATCTCCTCATTCCAAGCCGGGCGTCATCTTTTCCGGGCCATCTGGCGGCGGATTCGCGGCTTTTCGCTGATTGAAATTTCCGTGGCGATTGCCGTTGTCGGTCTGGTGGGAGGATCGGCGGTGGTGACCGTAAACATGCAACGGGAAAAAACCCAACGGGACAAAACCAACATTTCACTGGAACGGATCAAAGAGGCTGTGAAATGGTATGCGGTGGCGCAGGGCTACCTGCCCTGTCCGGATACCGATTTCGATGGGGTGGAAAATGTCACCGGCGGGGCTTGTGACCAGCAGTTTGGCTTGCTGCCATCTGTAGACCTGGGTTTGCAATCTCCGGATCCAGCAGGCAATCGGATTGCATATTATGATCCCTGGGGCAATCCGTTTACCTATCATGTGTCGCAGTTTTACAGTAACAGCAACTCGCCCATCAGGGGAACGACCAATGGGGATTTGACAGTTTTGAGCCGAAATCCCGACGGAAGCAACACCACCCTGGGAAGTGTCTATCCGGTGGTGGTGGTTTCGCATGGACGGAACGGCTACGGTCACTACAAACGCAACACCATGTCTTTGGAACGGGATCCTGTAGACCCCAGCACCATCAGCAACCCAGCCGAGCGGGAAAATGCCAATGATGACAATACATACATGGTTGGCACCGGCGATGATATTGTGTTCTGGTTGTCATCCCTGAATCTGAAAAATGAAATGACTACGGCGGGAGTTACCCTCTCTACGGTGACAACGACTTCGACAACGACTTCGACGCCGACGACATCGACGGCTCCAACGACCACCACGTCGGCTCCAACGACCACCACGTCGATTTCAACGTCCACCACTTCGGTCCCAACGACCACCACGTCAATTGAAACAACCACGTCCACAACCACATCGACATCCGTAGCAACGACATCGACTTCAACTTCGACTTCGACTTCGACTTCGACTTCAACTTCGACTTCAACATCCGTGCCGACGACGACCTCGTCAATTTCGACCACCACATCGGTGCCAACGACCACCACATCGGCCCCAACAACCACCACATCGGCTCCAACGACCACCACATCGGTCCCAACAACCACCACATCGGTTGCGACGACCACCACATCGGTGCCAACGACCACCACGTCGGCCTCAACGACCACCACGTCGGTCCCAACAACCACCACCTCCGTGCCAACGACCACCACGTCGGCATCAACGACCAGCACCACGTCGGTATCGACCACATCCACATCCAGCGTTGCGGCGTCTGCCGGACTGCTCTTTACCGGCAGCAACTACAACTGTTTCGGTAACAGACCCACCAGCATGAACTCCTCGACCGGGGATGCCCGGTTTGTGAGAGGAGACAGTGCCAGGGCCGACAATCCCTGTCTTGTCTTGCCTGCGGCCAATCCGACGTATTTCTTTACCAGCTTTACAGCATCCGCAGGCCTGACTGGAACCAACGAAATTGAAATCCGGCCCGAGAATGGTTTTGGTTCCATCACCTGCCGGTTCAGTTTCACCAGTGCCGGAACAAGCAGTTGCAGCGGATATTCAATCACCATCACCAAATCTTCCGCTGCATCCGGGACGATCAAGGTCAACTTCGGAAACAAAAACATGTCCAGTTTGAGCAGGCTGGAAATCAAGATCAACGATCTGAGTTCCAGCTATATTGATTTCAAATACATGTGCATCGGAACCTGCGGTCAGTAATGGACCATGGATCAATCATTGCGTCCCATTCCCCGTCACCTGATCATGCTGCTGATCGTTGCCCTGCTCTTCCAGGGAGGGTGGAAATTCCGGGAGAGGCAGCCCGTTGCCCGCACGCAAGATCTGGCCCCCCCGCCACGTCTGGAAATGTTGCACCTCTGGTCCCTGGGAGACCCGACCACGGCGGCCCGTTTCGGGATGCTCTGGCTGCAAACCTTTGACGCGCAGCCGGATGTGATCGTGCCATTGCGTGAGATGAATTACCACAACCTGGTTGCCTGGCTGGAACGCATTCTGGAATTGGATCCCCGCTCCGAGTATCCGCTGTTTGCCGCTGTGCGGATTTATGGGTTTGTCCCGGATGCCCAACGCGAACGCCTGATGATGGATTTTGTCCATCGCGCCTTTCCGGGCGACCCCCAGCGTCGCTGGAAATGGCTGGCCTTCGCCGCCGTCCAAACCCTGCACCGGCTCCAGGATCCTGACCGGGCGCTCCTGTACATGCGGGATATCGACCAAAAGGTGCAAAGTCAACAATTGCCATTTTGGGTGCGTGGCTTGCATGCCAGAATATTATATGGCAAAAATGAGTTTGACAGTGCCCGAAGTCTGATGCAGGCTCTCCTGGCACGTGGCGGTGTAACCAATACACGTCAAAAACAAGCCATGGAACTCTGGCTCGAAAAGTTGAAAGAAAAAGGAAATCCCCATGAAAATCAATAATAATAAAGATGGCGGTTTCAGTCTGATTGAAATTGCCATCGTTCTGGTGATCATCGGTCTGTTGATCGGCGGCGTCCTCAAAGGCCAGGCCATGGTCAAAAATTCCAAGATCAAGCGCATCGCCACGGATACCCAAAGCACCCAGGGTGCCGTCAACTCCTACATGGATTCCTACTGGTTCCTGCCGGGTGATGACTCCGGTGCCGCCACCCGTTGGGCAATAGCTCCCACAGCCGGCAATGGAGATGGTGTCATCGCCGGACTTTTTGTTCCTGCCGCGCCAGCCGCAAACGAAACTGCACTGGCCTGGGACCACCTCTACTGCGAGGGTCTGGTGAAAGGGTCGTGCGTGGCAGGCGGGACTGCGGTAGCCAATCCCATCAACCCTGTCGGAGGTCCTACAGGTATTGCTGATGGTCGTGCATTAGCCGTTCTGGGTATGCCCCAAAAAGTAGTCTGCATGGAGAGTATGCCCTCCGAGTATGCCATGATCTATGATCAGCAATTCGATGATGGTGTCGGTAATACCGGGAGTATCCGGGGAAGTCAAAATGGGGAGACTGCCGCAACTCCTGGCACGGCTCAAGCCTATGCCGTGGGCCAAGTGATCCATATTTGTACCGGTTTCTGATTCTGTTTCGGATCTCTTCTCCTGGACCGTTTCCAAAATCATCTGAAACCGGTCCAGGAAAGAGTTTCTCTGAAGTCCCCCTCCCCCCATGGCAATGGACGCATTTGACATTGTGGATGTGACCAGGCGCTACGGGTCTCTCTCGGTGTTGGCAGGATTGAAACTGCGAGTCCGTGAGGGAAGTTCATTCGGCCTTGTGGGCGGCAACGGTGCCGGCAAGACCACACTCATCAAATGCATCCTGGATCTCTGCCGCCCGGATACCGGAACCATCCGGATTTTTGGCACGGCTTCCACCCGGGTCGAGGCACGGCGACGAGTCGCCTATCTGCCGGAACGTTTTCTCCCGCCCAGTCACCTCCAGGGTCGGGAGTTTCTCGCCAGCATGATTCTCCTGCATGGCCAGTCCGTAAGCCGGACCAGGATGGAAGAGACCGTCGCCGCCCTGGATATGGACCCTTCCGCCTTGCGCAAGCCCGTCCACACCCTCTCCAAGGGGATGACCCAAAAGCTGGGCCTGGCTGCCTGCCTGTTGAGCGGCAAGGATCTTCTGGTCCTGGATGAACCCACCTCCGGGCTGGATCCCCTTGCCCGTGCCCTGTTCAAGGAGCAACTCCGGGAACGGCAGCGTCAAGGGCATACCCTGTTCATCAATACCCACATTCTGGCCGATGTGGAAAACCTGTGCGACACCATGGCCATTCTCCACCATGGCCGGTTGCTTTTCCTGGGAACCCCCACCCGGTGCCGGGAACAATTCGGTGGCGATTCCCTGGAAAATGCCTACCTCAATGCCGTGCGCACCCTGGGTCAGGCAGCTTGAAATGCCGCCACCAGTCTGCGAAATTTGATCCGATTGCCGACAGGTTCACCATTGTGGCAGTATCAGCCGGAAATGCGGTACCATGTGATCGACGAAGGAAAATACCCGGATCAGGATCTGAAAGGTCGTTGGTCCCTGACCGCCATATTCTTTCGAATACAGCATCCGGTCATCCCTGCATTGGTCCTGGATGCCAGTCGTGACCTGGTCGTCTGGTTTGACAAGCATCCAGACGGTCCACCCGTGAAACGTCTGTTCCGGGAACTGCTGATCGTGGCTCTGGAACGAGTCAAGAAACAAGATCCCCGCCCGCACGTTCCTGTAGAGCTTGAGGAGATTGTCATCATGCTGACACGTTATATCGATAAATGGGAAAAAGACATTGAACAGAGGGGAATCCTGATCGGCGAAAAAAAGGGTGAACAGCGCACCCTGCTCCTCCTGATTCAACGTCGTTTTGGCTCAACACCGGAATGGGTCCATGCCAGACTGGGCGGTGCCACTCTGGAAATGCTCGATATGTGGACAGAAAATATCCTGGATGCCACATCGTTGGAAGCCGTTTTCCAGGAACGGATCAGGCAATAAACAGGTGTCACCACCAGCATCATTCCATTCTGGCAACACATGGCCCATGTCGCCATCAAAAAGTTGTCGGCCATGCAGGACTCTCCCTGGAAAACGTATGAAAAACAGGCCGGATTTTATTGAATTTTAATACTTGCAACCTGGCATGACCGGTATCTCTCCTTTCTCGCGCCGCCTGGGTTTGGCCATGGACATTCTCCGGGCCAATCTGGTTGACCGAGCCTTTCCCTATAAATTGACCTTTGCCGTCACCGACCGCTGCAATGCCCGTTGTGCCCTCTGCGGCATCTGGAATAAATCGACCCAATCCAGCGAGTTGGCCACGGATGAAATCATCTCCTTCCTGACCCGCAATGCTCATTTTTCCTGGATTGATCTCACCGGCGGTGAACTGACGGAACGCCCCGATGCCCTGGAGATTGTTCAGGCTGTCATCCGGCACCAACACCGCCTGTTTCATCTGCATATTCCCACCAACGGTCTGGACCTGCCCGGCATCACCACCCTGGTTCGGACCGTATTGGCCCTGTCTCCGCCTCTTTTTACCCTCACCATCAGCCTGGATGGTCCACCGGCATTGCACGACCGGCTGCGCGGACGCCCTGGCACCTGGGAAGCCTGCCTGCGCCTTTATGCCGCATTGCGCCCCTTGTGCCACGCCGGGTTCCGTATATTTTTCGGTTACACCCTCTCCCATCTGAATGCCGGCGCGTTTCCAGCCACGGTTCGGGCGGCGCAGGAACGTTTGCCGGGCCTCGCCATCCAGGACTTTCACCTGAACCTGGCCCACAGCTCCGCCCATTACTATGACAACACGCGCCGGGAGTGGCCCCCGTTCCCCAGAGAACAATACCTCCAGGATCTGACCTGGTTCCGGCAACACCGACCCGCCCGCTTTCTGGATCCGGTCTCCGTGCTGGAAAACCGCTTCTTGCGCCTGGCCCCGATATTTCTCGATCAGGGAAAAAATCCCGTTCCCTGCCAGGCCCTGGCCAGTTCGGTCTTTCTGGGACCCTCGGGTACGGTCTATCCCTGCACCATCTGGAACCGGCCCCTGGGTGAAATCCGGAATCATGACTATCATTTGGCCCCCATTCTGGCTGCATGCCGCTCCGTCCGCACCGCCATCCAGACCGGAGAGTGTCCCCAATGCTGGAGTCCGTGCGAGGCATATCCCTCGCTGTTGGCGCAAGGGTTCCTGTACAATGGCCGTTGAACCGGGCTTGCATGGCAACAGGCGGTTGTCTCCCGATCTTCCATCCCGGTCCGGCATTTATTTTTTTTCATTCGTTTTTCATGGGGACTCTTTCAGGCATGGCCGACCCTCACGACACCTCTGACCTGACCATTGTCATCCCCGCCAAAAACGAGGCCGCCACCATCGTGGAAATTGTTCAAAGATGCCAATGTTTTGCAACCAGAATTCTGGTCCTGGATGGCCGTTCCACCGACGGCACCGGTGACAAAGCCGCCGCCGCCGGTGCCCAGGTGATCACCGTGACCCGCAACGGCAAGGGATCCGCCATCCGGGAAGCGATTCACCACATCACCACTCCCCTGGTGGTCTTCATCGATGCCGATGGCTCTCATGTCGTGGAAGACATTCCCCAACTGGTGGCCCCTCTCCGGGAGGGACGCGCCGATCATGTCCACGCCTCACGCCTGATCGGCGGCTCCAGTGAACTCCACGGCTCCTTCAGCGAATTTTTCCGACTGGCCGGCAGCGCCTTCATCACCGCCTGCATCAACTGGCGTTTCAAGGCCTGCCTGAGCGAAAGCCAGAACGGCTTTCGTGCCCTGACCATGGATTTATTGCGACAATTGGATTTGCAGGAGACCATCACCACCATCGAGCAGGAAATGGTGATCAAAACCCTGCACCGCCGCGCCCGCTTGCTGGAAATTCCCAGCCATGAACATAAACGGCGCTACGGTGAGTCCAACATTCGCCTGTGGCGCGTGGCGTTCCGTTACGTCTATTCTTTAATCAAATACATGTTTTTCAAGTAACATGGTCATTCTCGGCCTGTGGGATGGACATGATGCCGGCGCGGCCCTGATCGAAGAGGGACGTCTGACCGTGGCCATCAATGAAGAACGCCTCACCCGCCGCAAGCTGGAGATTGGCTTCCCCGCCGGGTCCATCCGGGAGTGTCTGCACATCCGGGGGATGGTTCCAGGAGATATCGACCATGTGGCCATCTCCACCCACGACTGGGCCAAAACCCTGGGCCGCTGGCTTCCCTCTTCCATGGAGACCCATTACCGGGTACGGCGGCGTCTCGCTCCACCGGGCTGGCGCTCCAGCCTGACCAAACGCCTGAAATATCGCCTCACCACCTGGCCCGGCAATGCCTTCACCCTGGCCTTGAGTCGCCACGCAGTCACCAGGCGCTTGCAAACCATGGGCATCCATGCCGCGCCTCTGGCCTTTGTCGATCATCATACCGCCCACGCCTCGGCGGCTTTTTTGAGTGGTTTTGCCCATGCGGTGGTCATCACCCTGGACGGCGTCGGCGATGGCCTGTCCGGCAGCATTCACCATTACGACGGTGAACGCCTGCACCCCCTGGCCAGGATTCCGGCCTGCCACTCCCTGGGAATTTTTTTTGAACATGTCACCAATCTGCTCAACATGCGGGAACTGGAAGACGAAGGCAAGGTGATGGCCCTGGCCGACCATGCCCTGCCTGTTCCCGATGCCTGCAATCCCCTGCTGGCATTGTTTCAGGTCTCCGGGCTGACCATCACCTGCCGCCTGCACGGACAGGCCCTGTATCGGCAACTGGCCCGCACGCTCTGGACCACCCCCTCGGAACAGTTTGCCTTCATGGCGCAACGCACCCTGGAACACCATGTCCTGCATCTGGTGCAGAACGCCATCGCCCGGACCGGCGCACACCATGTGGTCCTGGCCGGTGGCCTGTTCGCCAACATTAAAATCAACGGCCTGATTCGTACCCTGCCGGGAGTCGAGGCCTGTCATGTCTTTCCCCACATGGGCGATGGCGGATTGGCCGTCGGGGCGGCACTTCACCAGCATCGACTTGTGGCACCTTCGGTTCCCTGCCAACCACTGGACCATCTCCAACTCGGTTCCTCATACGACGAAGCCACCATCCTCGCCGCCATCCAGGCTGTTCCGGACCTGCGCCAGCGCCGGGTGGACGACCCCGCCGCTGAGGCCGCCCGCCTGTTGGCAGAAGGCACCATTCTGGGCTGGTTCCAGGGAGCCATGGAGTATGGTCCCCGTGCCCTGGGAGGACGCAGCATTCTTGCCCCTGCCGACCGGCCCAGCCTGCGCCGGGAGTTGAATGTCACCCTGAAAAAACGGACCTGGTATCAACCCTTCTGCCCGAGTCTGCTGGAAACAGAAGCCGAACGATTGCTGGTCGATGGGCAGGGGCCGCCGGATCGCTTCATGACCTCCGCCTACCATTTCCGGGAAGCCTACCGGGAACGACTCGCCTCCGTTTCGGGTCAGGATGGTTCCTGTCGCCCGCAGATGGTGGCCCCCGGCCAGGATCCGTTCGCCCGCCTTTTGCTGGCCTTGCACAAACGGACCGGTCTGGGCATCCTGCTCAACACGAGCTTCAACGCCCATGGCGAACCTTTGGTCCGAACCCCCGCCGATGCCATCCGCACCTTTCAAACCACATCCCTGCCCTGTCTCATCATGGGCCACCATGTGATCACCCGATGCCATACCCCCGCATGATTCCCATTTTTCTGGCTGCCACCGGCTTTGCCGTTTTGATCCATGCCCTGGCGTTGCTCGTTTTCCTGCCCAACGCGGAACTTCAGGAGTGGTTGATCACCTGGACCAACCCCTTTCTGACCGGAACCCTTTTCCTGATCCTCCTGGGCCTGTTCCTCAATCTGGATGCCGTGCGCACCCTGTGCAAAAACATGCCCCGGCAGGTTGCCTGGGGTCTGCCCCTCATTTTTGTGGCAGGTACCCTCTATCCGGCCCTGGTTGCTCCCCAGACCCACCGCATCTATTACGATGAAAATATTTATCTCAACATTGCCCAGAACATGACCCATCTGGGCCGGGCACAAATGTGCAACTCCGGCGGCACGGAACACGGCGTCTATCATTGTGACCGCTGGGAATACAACAAGCAGCCCAACGGCTTTCCCTTTCTGGCCAGCCAGATGTTCCGGTTGGTCGGGGTTTCGGAAACGGCAGGCTTTCTCCTCAACAATCTGCTCCTGGGTCTGGCTGCCGTGACGGTATTTTTTCTTGGCCGGCATGTCGGGGGTTCCTGGCGGGCCGGGACGTTCGCTGCCCTCGCCGCGATCATCACCCCGCAAAACCTCCATTGGTACAACTCGACCGCCGCCGAACCCGGGGCCGCCGTCAGCGTCGCTGCCGTGGTTCTGGCCACCTTTTTTCATCTCCACGAAAAAACCACCGTCAGCCTCCTGCCCCTGGTGGCCCTGGCGGCTTTTGCACTCCATTTTCGGCCTGAATCCATTTTGATCCTGCCCCTGGTCCTGCTCATTCTCCTGACCGGTCGGTCTCAAACCCTGTTCCAGCCGGCCTTTCTGGTTTATCTGGCCCTTTTTCTGCTGCTCGCCCTGCCGGTCGGACTGCACATGGAACTGTTTCACAACCACCCCTGGGGCAGTTCCGGCAAACCCTACAGTCTCGATTATCTTGCCCTGAATCTCCCGGTCAATGGCTGGCACTATTTCGACAATCGCAAGTTTCCGCTTTTATTGACCATCCTGGCTCTGTTCGGCCTGTTCTGGCCTGGAAAACGCTGGCCGGATCGACTCCTGATTGGAGTCTGGTTTTTGCTGTTCTGGGGTGTTTTCATATTTTTCTACGCCGGCAGCTACACCTATGGGGCCGACATCCGGTATGCCGTGGTTTCCGCCCTCCCCCTGGCCGTTCTGGCTGGCGCGGGTGGTGACCGGATCACCCGTCTGCTGGAGCGGGGACCCCGCCTGACCGGTCATAAGGCCGTTGGCCTGCTGGGGGTGGTTATGTTCCTGTCGCACCTGTTGCATCTGCCGCAGGTGCGTGCCACATCCTATGAAGCCTGGGCCGCCAGGGCCGATCACCGCCTGGCCCGCGCCATGGCCTCCAGGCTTCCCCCGGAATCCCTGGTCCTGACCCACAATCCCAACATGTTCCAGCTCTGGGGATTCGATGCCACTCAAACCTATCTGCTGCTCGCCGATCCCAACTATTACAAAATGACGTTGCATCCCAACCACCGTGGCGGGGTCTATTTTCACTTTAATTTCTGGTGCAACGTCGCCGACCCGGAGCAAAAACGTTTTTGTCGCCAGATACTCGATACCTTTCCCCATGACCTGGTGGAAGAACATTGGATCATGGACTATCGGTATGCCCTCTATCGCCTGCGACCCCCGCGTTCCGATGCGCTGCAATCCAGGCAGACAACAAATTAAAAAACAAATAACAGTCAACCAAACCTGCCTGGACAACCTCGCCAGACGGACCCATTTGCAGGCAATGGATTTCATGTGATAATATTTCTTTGCAATTTGCCGGCTCTGCATGATACACACTCGGCTGGTTTCATTATTTAGGGTCAGATTTTCTTTCAATATTTCTTTCATTACCCGCTTGACTTACAATCATAATCAACAAAAATGAAAAAAAATGTCGTAAATGATAAAAAATGGCAATACCTGAAAAGAATTGCCGACAATCCGACAGGTTGGATCATCCTGTGCAACCTTCTGGATGGCATGGACCAAAGACTGTTCAAAAAAAAATTTGCTGTAGCCCTGCTTCTCTGCTGGATGCGGGCATATAAGCGGCAAAAGATAAATGCCCGGCAATCTGGTCAGTCACCTTTTACGCCACCTTCCGAGGCAGATATACTCCGGGACAGTTTTGACACTGCCTGCGGGTCTCCTGGCAACGGTGTATCCTGTTCCGAATGGCCGGAAGGGTTCCGTCTTCACTGCAAACGCCGCCTGCCTGGAAAACCACCCATAGACAGATATGCCAGTATCACCGACGCCAGGGACTTTGTTGAAGAAAGGATCTCCCCTGATGAAAAGGTGCGACTTTCCGGTGAAGCGTGGTTGCACGGAATTTTGGACCCGGATCCGGCAACGTGGGATTCCTGGAGGCCTCTCGGCAAAACCAGGATTCGTTTGAAACTCCAGGACGCAAACGGAAATGCCTCTACCATTGGCAATCCAGCCAAGGTGCTTTGGATAACTCCAGAAGATGAAACCGTTGAACTCAGGAAACATCCCCGGCCTGCAAATAAACTGCGCGATCTTCTCGGCCTGGTGCATGTTTCCAACAGTCAGCTTCTGGCCTTGAGTCTGCCAAAAGCGGTGGTACAAAAACAGGATCATGGCCGCCCCACTGTGGCCGATGCCGGCAGCCATCGGCGGCACATGGCCCACTCCAGCCATCGAACCAGCGGAACCACCAATCCCTGGGGTTATACAGCCAATCTGGCTTCATTTGCCGCCAAAGAAATAAACATTGACGGACTGCCTGAACGGGTGGTTCGGCCCATTCCCGTGGCAAGCCTGCCCGAATTGGATGTACAGGCCCTTGGTTTCTGTGGTCCGGAACGAGGCATTGAGCAGGGAATCGACGATGATGCAATTTTTGCCAAAAGATTGTGTCAAAGACATGGTGGTATCCCACAAATGATGGAACGGATTCGGAAGTTGCTGGCATGAGACAAAATTCAACAAAACCCGTCGATCCCTGGGATGAGCCGGAAGAGTCATGGGAGATAGGAGCTGCTCCAGTATCAAACCCTGGACCGCCCGAATCCAATCCAGCCGGAATTGAACGATGGCTCCACACAGGACTGCGTGGTTACCTCATGGATGGGTGGGGTTCCCGGGCTTTCCCTGGAGCGGAAGCGATTGTTGATCGCCACGACTCTCTTGCCGCCGCCTTGAAGGCGTTTTACAACCGCCAGGATTCGCAAAGACAGGCGGATTTTCGCCAGGCGACGGCCAATCTCCTGGCCACCCTGGAACGTGTGCCTGAAAATCTGCCTTTATTTCAACGAATTTTGCAACTGGCCGTGCGTCTTCCCGCTCCGGAAATATTTCCGGTTCTCGCCTTTCGCATTCGGCAGGGTTTCCTGCTTCGATGGCCCGACAAGGATGCGGAAACTCTCTTTACCGAATCCATGCTGGCTGTTTCCCAGCTTGCCGCGCCTCGTTCGGATGCCTTACCATGCCTGAACGAGTTGATCCAGTCTCCATCCTTCGCTGCCCCCTATCCGCATGCGGCCACAGCCCTGATTGCCTTGAATCGGATCCAACCCGATCAGTTTGTCGCTCATATGAACCGGCTGCGTCCCATGTTGAACCGTCAGTTCTCCCATTACAGGGTAAAACAAGACCAACAACGTCAATTGGCTGTCGCGCTGCTTGCTGCCATAGGACCATTGCAACTCCTGGAAGGATTGATCACCCTGAAGGGTCAGACAGACCGGGAAACAGCCCTTGCGCAGGATCATTGGCTGATGCAGGCCCTTTTTTCAAGAATGAATGAAGATATTCCTGTTCTGGAATGCCGGGAGGAACCCCATGCAGAAATATTGGAATTCTTCTTGCGTAAAAGTCCTGACAACCCCATCCATCCAAAAATGGTACACAGCCTGGGGTGGTCAAGATTCAAAGGGACTCTTGTAGAACAGGATTGGTTTACAAAACAAGCCATGCCCAGCCAGACCAGTGCAAATATTTTATCCATCGTAGAAAGAAAAAAACGGGCCGCATAAAAAAGGGATCAGGATCATGACCCATTTTAACGAACAACATCGGAAACTTGCCGACCTGTTCCAGGAAGCCGCCCGGCAACGGCAGTTGATGGAACCCTGGCTTGATGACCAAAAATTCTCCGATGATCAAAACGGCCAGATATGGTATGCCATCGACACAGATATTGCCAAGCTCTATCTGCTTCCAGAAGATATGTCAATCTCCCGTATCCCTCAAGATGGTATCTCTGGAGATGGAGCAGGGCCACGGGATGGATATGCCGAAATATTTCCAGGTGACAACTCGGACGAAAGCAGCAAAACATCCACCATCGCATTGGGCCAGGCCTTGGCCAACCATATTTTTTTCCACATCACTGGACCGGTACCCATGGCGGTATTTCCTCCCACCCGGGAAGAGTTGCGCCGGGTCTATCTGGGCATTGCCAGGGATGCCGACCTGGAACAAATAAAAGCAACGGATGAATTGCAACAACTCCAACAAATTTATGCAGGTTTGTCCGGGGTGGCCGATGACAACCTGCGCCGGGAACGGTTGGCACAAAATGCCCCCAACATCAATTCCATTCTCTTCGGATTGGGAGCCAACAGGGAACTGTTGCGTTTTTCCTATTTGCTGGACCGGCAACGCATGTCTGGAATTGAGGATTTGGCAAACAATCCGGATGCCGTTCGTTTGGGCTTCCCTGCTGAAGCATTCTCTGAACCCGATCAGGTGGCTGAAAAAGTTTCATTCGGCCTTCTCAAAGAACAATGGTTTGTACGCCTTGAAGAGGAATTCATCCAAAGAACCGGCGTGAATCAATGTGACATATTTCAGAGAATTTTGAACCAATTTGACAGCGATGCCGAACTCTTGGCCTGGATCGAATGGACCAACAAGCATCTGAAAAATACCAGACATCGTCTGGTCCTGCTAACCGGTTCCATGCAACTGTTTCGCGTCGCCAGCAGACACAAACATGACTTGCAGGGCACGCAACCTGAAAAATCCTTTGCAGATCTCTACCTGCGCCATCCCAGGGCCTACCTGGCTGAACCGGACGTGTTGTTCCCCTCTGTCGATGAAGCCTCTCGGAGTGACGATCAAAAGGAACACAAAAAAAAGCGCTTTTTGGATTGGCTGGATACTTTCTTGTCCCATTCCAAGGGATATGATCCCGACGAAGGCGACCGAAAAAAATTGGAAGAAGCCGCACGGGATGCCTTGGAAACCCAACCCAACCTGTTGGGGGATTTTCAGAAACGCTGGGATGAATACCGGTTTTCGGTACAATTGGCTCACCCTTTCAGTGATCCGTCGTTGAAAAACACCTCTGCATCCCATGCCAATCATCAGAAACTCCAGCGGCTTTTTGCCGCCACGCAAGACCTGGATGATTTGCGTCAGGGACTCAAGGCCCTGGTAGATGAACAAATCGAGACCAACTGGCAGGCGTGCTTCAACATGGCCACCCTGGCCGGCTACAGTCTGCTGTTTCAGCGTATGCGGGGCACCGAAATACCCACCCAAAACCCGCCGCCCATCTATTTCGGCAGCCTGCCGGAGGCAAGGCAATTCATCATGAAACTGCCTTTCTTGACCCTGATCCAACAAGCCCGGGAAAAGAATGAAAAACTGGATGCCGTAAAATTTCATCAAACCTTGACTGCCCTGCGCCTGGAGGATCCCTCTTGCTACACCTACCACCTGGGATTTGCCACTCTCTTTGCCATGGAAGGGGCATGGCCAGTCGCCAACATTCAAGCCAAACGGGCCTATATCATCGCAGAACGCAGGGATGACGAACATATCACAGGTCGGGAAGCCGCCTACATGCAGGCCGTGGCTGTCCGACGCAGTGCAAAACATGTGACCGATCTGTTGCAGGTACGAAAACACCTGGATACCGCCAGAGAGTGCCTGAAGATGGATCTGAACCGTTTATCTCCAACCATCACCACAGCACTCCGTTTTGACGCAGAAGACCTGGCCTTGAATGTTTCTGCGCACCTGTTCAGAATTTTTTGCGATGAAAAAATACCGGTCGAATTAAACGTTCTCTCCCTGCAAGAGACCGAAGCATTATTCAAGGAACTGATCCGTTCACTGCATGATCAATATTCAACAGAAGACATATGGGTCATTCGCCATGTGGAACGAAAACTGATCACCAACCTGTTGATGGCAGCCCTGTTGCAGCAAAAAGAAACTCCCGAATCTGTGCCATCCTCCGACTATCGACCCTGGGTCGAACGCCTGGAAAAAAGCATCGAAAACAAACAGGAGGATATCGTCCCTGTCAAAGTGACCTTCCTGATCCGCGCCATCGTGCTGGCAACCAACTGGTGGACTACAGAGGATAAACAGAAACGCAAGGAATCTGCCAAAGAATTAAACCTTCAATTGACCGACCAGGCGATCAAAGACAAATTCCGTTCCATGCTGCCCTATGATCGTCGGCGCTACCAGTTTTTGCGTGATTTTGTCAATTGACCTGCGTCCACCTTGAACCGAAAGGCTGTTTATCCTGGATAGCCTTTAAAACTCTTTTTTGTGGATATCAATCAAGCCAACAACCGTCAACAGAAACAAATAGATGACAGTTGTGATGCCATTAGCAAGAAGATCCCTGACCGAGCCGGTGTGATACACGAGCCAGTCGGTCACGGTGAAACGTTGCAGGCTGGGAAGAAACCCGGCAATGAAGGCCAGGGCCTGCTGGGCAGCCACATTGGTCCAATGGGGGTCGGCATGGGCGGCCGGCGGGCCAGCAGCAAAAAAGTCTCCATGGAGCGGGCCAGAAGATAAAAACCCGCCGTCAGGGTCAAGGCCAGGGTGGCGTGGGTGACGGATTGGGCGAGGAGCCTCCCACATGGGCAATTCGCCGAAGCGGTACCGAGATAAACGGGCCAACATGAATAACTTGCTATTTCTTGCTCCATTTTTACGTTGAGATTACGTCGTTCCGCCGCTCGCCTCGTTACCAAATACATCCTGCAACGAGTGGGCATCCATTGCCAGATCCGTCCACGCACGCAGCCTATCGAGATCCGATGCAAGCACCTTCGTCGCAACCCAGGTTGGCAAGTCGGGGAAACGACGCTGGAGAATTTGCAGCAAAATAGCGGCTCCACCTTCTTGCCGCCATTCTTTTTGTTTCACGTCTCTCCAGGTTTCCATTCTGGTCTGTAACATGGATGGCACCTTCAGCAAATCAATGGGGTTACCCGTTGGCAGAGAATTGTCGCTGCTTAAGACATTCATGGCGTTCAGGAGCATAGAGGCCAGAACCTGTCGCAGTTCTGCAAATTCCGGATGATGTTCAAGCCACGCAATGACAGCTTCTGCCAACATGGGCAGATCTTCTGGAGAGTGGCATTGCTCAACCCGGAACACCAATGCCGACATTGAATTACGTCGTTTCAGATCCTCAGTCAGGAAACGGCATTCATCAATCAGGAAAAAACGACCATTCGGTTGATATTTCCAGAGTGGCGAGCCATCAGGCAGGTCAATCAAGGCTTGCAAACAAACCGGTGTCAGCCAGGGAGTATCGCCATTGTGCAGTACCATAGGAAAGAGCGGTGGCAAAGGTCCCTGGGCCGGAATGCGTTTTTCGTGCAACAATTGGAGCCACAACAGGCACATGTACACGATCACGCGCAGGACCATCCACCGGTCTGACTTGGACTGTAACTCCAGCAATACCAATAAATAAACATCGGATCCAGATTTGGTTGGAATGCGCCAGATGATATCACTGGTCCGTTTGGGCAACCCGGGTACCTGAAATTTGGTTTTGACAGGTTCCATCCTGGCCAAATCAAGATCCTGAACCCATGGTTCGGTCACAAACTGCTGCATCAGATCCGCCATCATGGCCGGATGCTCGTAGAGTTGATGGTAAAGACCGTCGTGATCCGTCATTTCAACATACTCTTTGCATGGTCCTGGAATGCAAACAACTTCTGAAGTGTGCAGATGATATGGAGCCAAACCAAGTTGAGGCTATTTCTCTGATTCTGGATTGTCCAGGATTTCACCCCTCCAGTCCATCGAAATCTGTCATCCTGATCCTGCCGGAATACCCGGACCTGGGTTTCGGGCAGGTAGTCCTGTCATCCTGGTTTGCCGAAGTACCGGAAGAATCGGGCCGAAATACCCGAAATTGGACCGGTATACCTGGAACCGGAATCGGGCCAAATGAGCCAACAGGTCAGGATCACATGCGCAAGACGGGCTAAAACTCTTTTTTGTGAATATCAATCAAGCCGATAATCGTCAACAAAAATAGATAAATAACGGTCGTGATGCCGATGGTGACGAGGTCCCTGACCGAGCCGGTGTGGTACACGAGCCAGTCGGTCACGGTGAAACGTTGCAGGCTGGGGAGAAATCCGGCAATGAAGGCCAGGGCCTGCTGGGCAGCCACATTGGTCCAATGGGGGTCGGCATGGGCGGCTTGGCGGGCCAGCAGCAAAAAAGTTTCCATGGAGCGGGCCAGAAGATAAAAACCCGCCGTCAGGGTCAAGGCCAGGGTGGCGTGGGTGATGGATTGGGCGAGAAGCAGGGAGAGAGCGGCGATCAGGGTCAACTCCCCGGCAAGGGTCATGCACCAGAGCCAGACCTGGCCAAAAGGGGCAAACGGGAGCAGGGCCAGGCCACTCACCAGGGCCAGGAGCAGAGCAGCCAGGGCAAATCCCCCCAGCTTGCCCAAAAACAGCACCGAACGCGGCAGGGGCAAGGCCAGGAGCATGTCGATTCCCCGGCGTTGAATGTCCCGGCTCACGGCAAAAGTGACCAGGACTGCCATCTGAAACACCGCTCCCAACCGCAACAAAAATCCCAGAATGGCAACCTGCGCCATTTCTGTTTCGATCAAAAACAGAGGGTCCAAATAGACCGCCAACACCCAACCCAGCCCAATCATCAGGAGCGTGGTGCGGATCAGGCGTTCCCGTAACGCCTCTTGGAGGGTGAAACGGGCCAGGTGAAGCAGGGCGGACCAGACGGAAGGCATGGCAGGAAGCACATCAAGGCAGTCGGCGGGCCTGCACCGTGCGAAATTTCAGGACCAGGGGTGAAATCCACATGACGACATCGTCCCCGCCCCGGCTGAATGTACTGCTGGTGGCATCGAAGTTGGTTTGTTCCTCCAGGGTCTGGGCACCGGCGGTGGAAATCTGGTTGCCATTCAGGGTGAAAGCACCAAAGCTGTTGGCACCATGGGACATGAATACTGCCGGAATGCCGGTCGCAATCACTCTGCCGATGACCGGATTGGCCGAGTCGCGGGAATCCCTGATGGTGATATCACCATCGGTCACCCCCGCCGGGCAGGTCAATGCAAAAGAAGAGGATGTCTCGGATGTGGCATTGGTGGGGGCATTGCAACCATTATAGCTGTTCTGAGAAATATCATCGGCATACACACCGGTCACCTGGTAGGTGAACAGATGACTCCAGGGGTCCACGGGGGCGACTCCCAGGGTTCTCCAGGGAATAAATCCCCGGAACAGTCCACTGGCATTGGCGACACAGGTCACTCCCGCCGTTTGATTTTCCAGGCCATCAAAATCGGTATCCGGGCAGGGAAGGCGACCGTTGGCCAGGGCAAAACCAAATATGGACTCTTTGATTTCGACCAACTGGTCGTGGGTCTTTTCAGCGCGGCGTTTCAGGGACTGGGCATGGATGGCATTGATCGCCCCACCCAGCATCAGACCGGCAATCACCATGACGATGGCCATTTCGATCAAGGTGAAACCGGCAACGTTTCCCCGGATTGGCACAGAAAAACAGCCCAAAAATCCAGATATCTGCATACTTTTCCGGTTGCGTCTTCTTGTCGCCGACATGGGCATTCCTTCATCCGCATGAATATTCCAGGTTTTTCAAGTCCTCTGCAAGAATCCAAACCAGCCATGCATTTAATACAAAGTTGTTTAAAATCAAAACTTTGAAATTCATGCTGCAACCGGTTCCGGTACGTTTCCGACTCGTTTTTGCCGGGAACGCCGTCCTGACAGCCAACAAGGCGATGGCACAGGCCGGTGCCGGGTGATATACTACTCCCCAAAAAAAACGATGCAAGCCATGTAAATGGTGTCGGTACCAATCAAAACAATCGGGTGGACCCATGCCTTCAGCCTCCAGCCTGCGACCTGTGGCCGCGGTGGTGATTTCTCTTTTCCTTCTTTTGGTTGCCCTGCTCAATGTGCGCAATCACCATATGTATCATGGGCGTTTTCTGGCCCTGGTCAATGAACATCTGGCGACCCACATTGTCATGCAAACCAACAGGATGATCAACGATGTCTTTCAGGTTCAGCAGTTTCTGACCGACATATCCGCAACCATGGGTCTGGACGGCCTGGATGACGGTTTTGACCGGGCGTGGCAGGCGTCTGAATCATTTCAGGGTCGATTGGCCCAGCTCAGACTCCTGTTTTCCGGACCTTGGCATGGAAAAATGAGCTCAACAGTCAGCCTGGATGATCTGGGCAACCGCTTTCAACTCTTTCACAGTACGGGCGTCGAAATGGCGCAGGCCTATATCCACAGCGGCACCCTGCGTGGCAATGAGATCATGAGGCGTTTTGACGCAGAAGCCGATGCCCTGGCCGACGAATTGACAAAAATTTCTGAAGAATCCGCCGTTATTTTTTCCGCCAACCCATATCCGGAAGAGAGTGATCCGGTTGCTTCTGGTGCGCTTGACAGACTCTGGGTCTATTTGATGGGCACTGAAATTCGGACCCATTTCCAGAATTTCCATGTAAATCTGATCAAAAACCGTCCAAAAAACAATCTGTCGCAACAGACCGGTCTGCTCGCCCAGGATTTATCAACCCAGGTCGTCCAAATACAACAATGGCTGACCGATATTTCTGTGACCCGCGGTCAAGATGGATTGAATCGCGGCTGGGAAAATGCACATTCAAGAGCAATCAGGTTTTTGTCGGCGCAGGCTGAATTCCAGAAAATGGTCCAGGAGATGAATGATCGACAAAAAGCGCAAAGTATTGTGGAGTTGCAACCTCATTTTGAACGATATTATGCCACCGGCCTGGCCATGGCCACGGCCTACATTGAAGGAGGGGCACCCCATGGCAATCCACTCATGAAGCAGTTTGATGCCATGGCGGACGAGCTGAACAATATTTTGCAAAAGTTCATTGAACCATCCCCGGATGATTTCCAGATCGGCATGGTACATGTGGATTTTTTGCAGTATTCATTGCATGATACTCGAAATGTTTTAATGATCATTTTATTTTTGATGTTTCTTCTCAACGGCATTTCCCTGTGGTGGTTGGACCTGGCGCGGCGCTCCGGCTGATGGGTTGGCTTCCTTTTTGCGTGATCGGGCTGTGATTTCTCTCTTGCCCTTGTGGGTCACCGATTGAACCAGGGGCAAGCTGTGTGGGCCTGTTGGCAAGATGGGTGATGTATCAGGAAGCGAGTGGCCAACCATGTATCTGCACCATTTCGGATTACAGCGGGATCCCTTTTCCTTGACACCGGACACGGAACTTTTTTTCGGTGGCGGAAATCGTGAATTGATCCTGAAAATGTTGATCCAATCCATCCTGGCTGGAGAAGGAATCGTCAAGGTGGTCGGCGAAGTGGGCAGCGGCAAGACCATGCTGTGCCGAACCCTTGGGCAGCATTTGTCCGGGCAGGTGGAAGTGGCCATGTTGATCAATCCACACATTTCCCCGGCCCAGGTGGCGACCACCATTTTGCAGGAGTTCCGGTTGACGCCTGACCCATCCGGGAACCAGACGGTCAATCATCAACTCCTGCTGAACCATCTGGTGGCCCTGCATCGGAGCGGTCGGCAGGCCGTGGTCCTGGTCGAAGAGGCTCACGGCATGCCCATGGCCACCCTGGAAGAGCTGCGCCTGTTGAGCAACCTGGAAACCACCCGCACCAAGTTGCTTCAGATCGTGCTGTTCGGGCAACCGGAACTGGACCGGATTCTGGCCGCGCATGAAAATCGTCAATTTCTTGAACGGATCACGACCAGCTTTCATTTATCGCCCTTGTCGTTGCAGGAGACGGAACACTATCTGCAACGCCGGTTGTGGGCAACGGGCTATCAGGGACAACAACTCTTTACCAAACGTGCAGTCCGGCACCTGTTTTTGATATCACGCGGAAGTATTCGCAAAATCAATATACTGGCACACAAGGCGTTGCTTGCGGCCTTTACGGAACTTGCGGTGACGGTACACACCCGGCATGTCCGATCAGCCATCGCTTCCAGTGAATTTTTTCCCGGTACCCTGGCATGGTACCGCCCCATGCTGGCGGCTGCTGGCCTGATGGCCGTGATTGTGGGAGGGACGCTTCTGCATTCGTGGGGCAACACGGCCCCACAGACAGCCGAAAAATTCCAGGATTTCCAGAGTGCCCTATCGGATTCTCTCCCCGGAACGAGAATTGAAAAAGATCCAGGATTCATTTCCGTGCGCACTGCACGGTCCAAGGATGATTCCAAGACATTTACTCCTGCTTCCGGGCTGCTGTCCTCTTCACCGGATGATGTTTTTCTGTCGTTTCTTGACATTCCCGCGATTCAGGGCGACCTGACCGGAAAAAAAATGCCCCTGGTGGATACTTTCCCGTCGTCCCGAAACAAGGGCCAATATGTACTTCCCGGAAAACGGTCTGCTCCATATGATTCTCATCCCTATATGAACAGGGGGGATCCCTATGAAGAACGAATTCTTGCAGCACACTCCTGGATCGAAACAAGCGAGAATGCCCATTTCACCATCCAGTTGATGGTGCTTCCCGGTGATACCATCCTGGCGAATTTTGAAAAAAACATGCTGGATCTGATACCGGAGATCCGGCAACGGAAACTGCATGTCATGCGCCTGTTGGACAATCGCCTGCTTGTCTTTCTGGACGAATTTTCCAGTTGGCAGGAGGCTGAGAATATTGTGCAACGCCTGGCAAAGGTCATGCAGACCCAGCACCCCTATGTCATTCCCGTGCAGCAGGCACGGGAAAAAGTGTATCGGCTGGCCAGATTCCATGGATGAGGCGGTTTTGCATGTTGCAGCGCACAAAAAGACGCCTGGGAAATTTCCTGCTGATGTTGACCGCTGTGGGGGTGGTTGGCTTGTCAACTTCCGGCTGCGTCCCGCTGCCATCGGTTGATACGAATGCGATCCAGACCCCCTCGGATACGAACCGGTCATCCGACGCCGGTCAGAACACTGCCGTATCAAATAACGGCACATCTGCAAGCGGTACCACACCCGACCAGGCCGTGGTCAAAAATAATAAATCCGATACATTGGTAGACGATACCATTCCGGGGACCGTCAAGGTCTCTTCGTTTCTTCCCGGAGATGAGGCCATTCCCCCCCAGTCCACCTACACGGTGGTGGTCACGGATGTTCCGGTACGGGAAGTTCTCTTTGCCCTGGCACGCGATGCCAATCTGAACGTGGATATTTTGTCTGATATCACCGGGCAGGTCACATTGAATGCCATCGATCAGACCCTGCCCCGGATTCTGGATCGGATTGCCCGCCAGGCCAATATCTGGTACCGGATCGAGGAGGGAAACATTGTCGTCGGACCCGACATTCCCGTCCGGCGCAACTATCGGGTGGATTATGTGTCATCCGTGCGCAACGTCAAATCGGATGTGCATATTTCGACGACGGTGGCCTCGTCGGATCAATCCGGACAAGGGATCACCAACAGTTCGACCGTCAATCTCGGCACCTCCTCTGCCATGGATTTTTGGAAAAACCTGATCACCAATATCCGGGGCATCGTAGGCGCTGAAGTGGATCCCAACAATAAAGATGCCGGTGACTCCAATGCCTCCCGCGTCATCTGGAACGAGGCCACGGGGATCATCAGCGTCATGGGAACCTCCCATCAACACAAGGAGGTCCGGGAATTCATCGACCGGGTGGTCAACAGTGCGCGGCGGCAGGTGTTGATCGAGGCCACCGTCGCCGAGGTACAGTTGTCCGATCAATATCAGGGGGGCATTGACTGGTCACTCGTCAACCGCAGAAATGGCGCAGAAGATACTGGCAATCATCTCTCCTTCATGGCCAACAAGTTGACCGCTACACCGCGTGCCTCCATCAGTCTCAAGGATATGCCTTTTCTTTCGTGGCTCATGAAAGACCGGGACATTTCCGCCACGGTGCGCATGCTGTCCCAATTTGGCAATACCCGGGTACTGTCTTCGCCGCGCATTACGGTTTTGAGCAACCAGACGGCCATTTTGCGAGTCACCACCAACGAAGTCTACTTTCAAATTAAAGTGACACCTCCCCGGTATGAAGATAATAAACTGGTCATGGCAGCCATAGCCGAGACCCAGATTCGGACCGTCCCTATCGGTTTTATCATGCAGGTGACACCCCAGATCGGTGAAACAGATACCATCACCTTGAACATTCGTCCAACGATTCAGCGCATATCCAAGTGGGTAGACAATCCAGATCCCAATCTGCGCGCCAATCTGGGCAACATTCAGAATTACGTACCGCCACAAGTACCGGTGGTTCAGGTCCAGGAGATGGATTCGGTACTGAGAGTTCCCAATGGCCAGGTGGCTGTCATGGGTGGCCTGATGGAAAATTCCCGTGGACAAACCACAGACGGTGTCCCCATCCTGGCCAGGATGCCGATTATTGGTCATTTGTTCAGTTTTCGTACCCAACGTGCCACCAAGACCGAACTCGTCATATTCCTCCGCCCCGTGATCCTGGATGAACCGGACAAAATGTTGAATGATCACGAACGCATTCTGTTGTCGGACAAGGAACCCCTGCCCGGATCCTGGAACCCATCCCCAGAAATTCCATGAGCCTGTTACTGGACATATTGCGCGAGACAGAGGAGAGCAAGGAGGCTCCCGGAAAGAAACAATCCCGGGAGGAGGTTGTTCCGCAACCGACAGTCTTGCCGTCATCCCCGGAACATCCGTCTGTTTCACAGTCACCGGCACGATCGTCTTCTTCGGAAAACCATGCCTCTTCGCAGTCGCCGGCCAATGTGCCATCTGAAGATTCGACCAGCGACAGCATGGAAGCTTATCTGACCTTGCGAAAAAATGGCAAGGTCAGCACCAACCCGACTTCTTTCAGGCAATCGGGAATGTCGGAACCAACAAGACAGTCGGAATTGTCAAAAGAGTCTGAATTTCCGCAACTGCCGAAATTACCGATGCAACCGGAACAATCGGGACAATCGGAATTGCCGGGAACGCCAGGATCTTCGAGACGTTCAGAATTGCCCGAACTATCGGAAGCGATGGACTCATCGAGACAATCCGAATCGCCGAAATTATCGGAAACGTTCGATTCATCAAGACTATCCGAAACGCCGAAATTGTCGGAAACGTTCGATTCATCAAGGCAATCCGAATTTCCAGAATTTTCAAAAGCATTGCACCCATCAAGGCAATCAAGATCGTCTGAATTATCAAAAACATTGGAATCATCTGGACAACCAGGATCGCCTGAATCATCGAATCCTTTTGAATCATCGAAAGAATCGGAATCACCGAAACAGTCGGAATTACCCGGGGCGTCGGAACCATCAAGACAATCCGAATCACCGAAACAGTCAAAAAAGCCAAGACAATCGGAACCTCTGGATCTGCCGGAATCACTGGAGCGAACAGCCTCAGTAGATTCTCATTCGGTTAAATCACAATCAAAGGATCATAAAACAAATCATTCTGTAGACTTGGCACAAACCCCCATGCCGACCGTGGAGGTTATTCCATTTTCCATGCCCCAGCCCGGGCATGAACATGCCATCCCAACCCACCAGGAAACGAATAACAGGGATGAGATGCGGAAAGAGCAGAAAAAATTGCTGCAAGTCACGCGCAATCCACGTTTCATCCGGTTGCAGAAGCGGCATTGGCAGGTGGGGGCAGGCGTGTTTCTGATCAGCGGGATGATGGTCATGGGATGGCTTTTCCAGGACATTCTGCAAGGGGATCCTTCTCCAACACCCCCCGTGCAGAAAAATTCCACGAATCGGCCAACCCAGAATCGATCTGCCAATCAAGCAGTGCCGCCACCTGGCAATCGGGCCACCCATAATCAACCTCCCGGTCAAGCCGCCAACGGGCCAACCCACCCACCTGCCAGTCAAGCCGCCAACGGGCCAACCCAGCCATCTGCCAGTCAAGCCGCCAGCGGGCCAACCCGGCCACCTGCCAGTCAAGCCGCCAACGGGCCGACCCATCCGCCTGCCAATTTTTCAACGCCGCAGCAACCGCCATCCCACCAGGCAAAATCCTCCCCCGCTCCCGGTCCAGTGGCAGCAGCGACGAATCAAGAAGCCAGGCAACCTGCAAGCAACTCAAAAGTCAGACGAACGGACGCCCCTGCCGCTCGCAAAACGGCTCAAAGCCCGGCTGCCCCCTCCACGGCCTCTGCCCCAGCCTCTGCTTCAGCCGTTGAGCAGACACCGGGTCGCATTTCGACGTTGCAGCATCCCACTCCGACATCCGCCTCGGCTGGCCTCGTTGATTCGCAAGGCACCTCTTCCGGCTTTCCGCAACAAAAAACCCCTGCCCTTCCCCGTGCCGGTCCCGGTCGAGGGGAACCGGCAGATCCGCAATCAGAAAAAAAAGGAAAATCAACCGCCACCAGCCAGACTTCCCATGCGGAAATCGTGACTGAGCGTTTGCGTGCGGCACGTTTGGCTTTTCAGATTGGCAATCTGTCGCTGGCCCAGGAGCAATACCGGTCCATTTTAAAGAAGGACCCCCGCAACCATGCTGCGTTGGCAGGCTTGGCTTCTGTTGCCATCCGCAGAAGTGATCCCGACCAGGCCAAGGATTTGTATCGTCGAATTCTGAAAGAAAATCCCCGTGACACCCTGGCCATTTCCGGACTACTGAGTCTGGTCGGCAGTGCCGATACCACCCAGGCCGAAAGTCAAATCAAACTGCTCTTGCGCGATGCACCGGATGCTGTCCATCTCCATTTTGCCTTGGGCAACATTCATGTGGAGCAAAAAAACTGGCCCGGTGCGCAAAGCGCATTTTTCAATGCCTACCGATTGGAACCTGACAATCCCGATATTATTTTCAACCTTGCCGTCGCTCTGGACCGGCTCGGACAAAAGCGGGCCGCCTTGGAATATTATCGCAAATCAGCAGCAGCCATGCACAAGCAGGGCAGTGGAGGTTTTGATCCGGCCTCCGTTCAACGCCGCATTGCCGTGCTGGAACAGGGGGAAGGAAATTCATGACGACCCCTCCCAAAAAAGAACGCCGCCGCCTGGGTGAAATCCTGATTGACAGCGGGGCCATCAGTCCCGATCACCTCACCATTGCCCTGACGGAACAAAAAAAGACCGGTGAGCAACTGGGCCGCATCATCGTCAAGCTGGGTTTTGTCCCGGAAAAGATCATGCGGGATCTGCTCGGTTCGGCCCTGGGGCAGGAGAGCATCAATCTCGATGAGGTCCATGTAGACGCCGCCACCGTGGCCATGGTCCCCAAAAAACTGGTGGAACGTTACCAGGTCATGCCGGTCGCCTGGAACGAAGAGTCGTCCACCCTGACCCTGGCCATGTCCGATACCCAGGACGTGGCGGCAGTGGACAAGATTCAGGCCAACATTCAGCCGGGAGTGTTGATCCGGTCGGTCCTGTCAGGCGAAGGGGAAATCGCCCGAGCCATCCAGAAATATTATGGCGTCCAAATATCCCTGGACGGGATCATCCGGGAGTTGGAAACCGGTGATCTCGATGTGGAAACCCTCTCATCCGTGCAGAGCGGTCAATTCAGTCATCCCATGGTCCGTCTCGTGGACATGTTGTTGACCGATGCCGTGCATCAGGACGCCTCGGATATCCATATTGAACCGGAACTGGGATTTGTGCGGATCCGGTATCGCATCGACGGCGTTCTGACCGACGTGCGCAACCTGCACCGGGATTATCTTTCCGGTCTGGTGGTGCGCGTCAAGGTCATGGGAGGGATGAACATTGCCGAAAACCGTACACCCCAGGATGGCCGATTTTCCATCAACGTGGCCACCCGCACCATCGACTTTCGAGTGGCATCCCAGCCCACCACCCATGGAGAAAATATTGTTTTAAGGGTCCTCGACCGCAACAAGGGCATCATGCCGCTTGAGGATATGGGCCTCTCCCGGGAAACCCTGACCACACTCAAGTTGATGATGTCCCGTCCGGAAGGGGTGATTCTGGTCACCGGTCCTACCGGCAGCGGTAAAACCACCACCCTTTACTCGATGCTGAATTTTCTCAATACCGAGTCGGTCAACATCATGACCCTGGAAGATCCGGTCGAATATCCCATGAACCGGGTGCGGCAAACCGCCGTCAACCCTGGAGCAAACCTTGATTTTGCCAGTGGTATCCGCTCCATGCTGCGCCAGGATCCAGACATCATCCTCATCGGTGAAATTCGGGACAAGGAGACCGCTCAGATGGCCCTGCGTGCCGCCATGACCGGTCACCAGGTCTACAGTACCCTCCACACCAACTCTGCCCTGGGTGTTTTTCCCCGTCTCATGGATATCGGTGTCACCCCGGAAATTCTTTCGGGCAACATCATTGGCATCCTTGGCCAACGCCTGGTTCGTCGCCTCTGTCAGGCGTGTCGTCGAGCCTACCAACCTTCGCCCCTGGAACGCCGCATCCTGGGCATCCTCCCCGACGCCGACTGCACATTATACTCGGCGGTGGGGTGTTCCAAGTGCCACAACTTCGGCTACCGGGGACGCATGACCGTCATGGAAGTCCTGCGCATGGACGAAGATTTCGATGCCGTCATCGAACGGGGCGCTCCCAAAACCGGCATCCTCCAACTGGCCCGCCAAAAAGGGGTCCAATTCATGGCCGACGACGGTGTCCGCCGGATCCTGAATGGCAGCACCAGCCTGGAAGAGGTTACCCGCGTTCTGGACCTTTCCAAACGCCTGGAAAAATGAAGACAAATCTTGAATTGTCTGGTTGCAGCCTTGCCGCACCCTGTTTACTCGGAAAATGCCATGATCTACACAAGTTCCAAAATTTCCGGTGGTACTCTCACTTTGTTTCCCTTGAGGGAAGCTTTCTTCATGGAACAGATGGATTTCATCTATTTTGTCTACGGTCTCAGCTTGATAATTCTGGGCATGGTCTGTCATACCTTGCCCAGAGAGGATAAGACACCCCTGTCCTGGCTGTTCCTGGGACGATTTGCCTTGATCCACGGTTTGCTGGAGTGGTCGGAACTGGCTGCCATGGACCTGGGAGATACCCCTGTTTTTCATGCCAGTCGCATTTTTTTATTGATATTCTCGTTTCTTTTTCTGATGGAATTTGTTCTGAAAGGCATTGCTTTCAATAGAAAATATTCTTATATCCCAGGGTTTTCCATGGTGCCTTTGATCCTGGTGGGCGCAGGAGTCTGGTCCTGGGGAATGGATACATTCCAGGGAGTGGTCCGATATGGATTGGTCTTGCCGGCCTGCATGGCAGCCGCATGGCTGTTATGGCGGGGATTTTCTCAGGCTGATCTGCAACAACGTCGCTGGTTGCGGATCGGTGCGTGTGCCATGGCAGGATACGGCCTTGCCAAGGGTTTGGTGCCCCCCCCCGGTGACTTCTGGTTGTCGATCCATTTGAACTCTGAATCGTTTCTGCAAGCCACAGGTTTTCCGATCCAACTGGTCCGAGCCTTGCTGGCAGGGTTGCTGACGCTGTCCATCTGGAGGATGGAAACCGACCGTCCGGAAGCATCCCCACTTTTCCAAAAAAACAAACTTTACTTCGCTGTTTTCATGCTGGGTTTTGCACTCCTGGTCGGATGTGGCTGGACCTTGACCAATACATTGGGCAATCTTCATAAAACAGACCGTTCCAGGGAGTTGCAAACCAGCCTGGAATCCCTGGTCAACTACCTGAACCGTGAAATTTACGCCGTGAATGGGGGGGTGATTGCCCTGGCCGGAATCACCAGCTCTCTCTTCACTGGAAAAACCCTGTCGTCGGATCAACTGAAATCAGCCAATCTGGCAGTGGATCGAATTGCCGACACCGTGAAAGGTGGCGTGGCCTACCTCATGGACAACGATGGGTTGGCTGTGACCGCATCCAACCGGGAAACCGTCAACAGCTTTGCCGGCAAAAACTACAAATTTCGCCCCTACTTCCAGCAGGCCTTGGCAGGAAATAACGGCAATTATTTCGCTTATGGTGTGGTGAGCGGAGAGCCTGGCTATTATGCCTCCGCCCCCATCTACTCTCTGGATCAAAAGGAGATCAATGGCGTGGCCGTGATCAAAAAAACCCTGGATCCGGATGAGCTGGGATTCAAGCATTTCAGTGATGTTTTTCTGCTCAATGCCGACGGAGTTGCCCTGCTGTCCAGCAGAGACAATTTCACCCCCAGGCCCTTGTGGCCACTTCTCCCGGAAAAATTGGAAAATTTGGAAAAAACCAAGCAATTCGGGTCATTGACCAAGGTCTCGCCTGTGTTCAACAAGGAGTTGCAGGATGGAGACAGACTCGCTCTGCTGAACAAGCATTACCAGGTCGGGCGCATCATGATCAATCCGGACGGCTGGTCGCTCCTGATGCTGAAACCCGATGCGTCATCTCTGATCGATCGCATGCTGGGCATAGTGATCACGCTGCTGATCAGCTTGTTGATGCTCGCCTATTACCTGGTACTCCATCGGGAAACGACCGTGTTGTCCTCTGCCAGAATGACTGCGGAAAACGCCAGCCAAACCAAATCGCTCTTCCTGGCCAACATGAGTCATGAAATCCGCACCCCCATCAATGCGATCATGGGAATGACTCATCTGGTCCTGCAAACCAACCTCACATCCCGGCAACAACACTACCTGTTCCGCATCGATGAGGCCAGCCGTTCTTTATTGGCTATTATCAACGATATTCTTGATTTTTCCAAGATTGAAGCAGGCAAAATGACATTGGAAAGTGTCCCTTTTTCCGTGGACAAGGTTGCGGATCAGGTGGCCGCCATGGTGGCTTCCAAAACCCAGGATAAATCTCTCGAAATGATCGTTTCTGTCGATCACAGAATTCCCCACTTGTTGATGGGTGATCCACTGCGTCTCGGACAGGTCTTGCTCAATCTGGTCAGTAATGCCATCAAATTTACCGACCATGGCGAGGTCTGTTTTGACATTCAGCTTGTCGAAGCCACCGAGAAAGAAGCACGGGTACTGTTTCGGGTGCAGGATACGGGCATTGGCATGACGTCCGAACAAATGGCAAAATTGTTCAGTGCCTTCACCCAGGCGGATGCCTCGACCACGCGCCGCTTTGGCGGGACCGGCCTTGGTTTGGCCATCAGCCGTCACCTGGTGGAGCAGATGGGAAGCACGTTGTCGTTGACCAGTGAACCGGATAAAGGCAGTGTTTTCAGTTTTCAACTCACCTTGCCCCTGGCCAGGATGGAAACCCTTGTCGAACCCCAGGTGATGCCCAGCCGGTTGGTCGGGCTGCATATTCTGGTGGCCGATGACCATCCTGTGGCGCGCCGCGTCTGTCGTGACCTGCTGGTCCCCTTCCAGTGTCAGGTCGAAGAGGCGGCAGATGGCCAGCAAGCCGTGGCAAGCGTTATTCAGGCAGCCGCGAAAGCCTCTCCTTTCGATGTGGTTCTCATGGATTGGCAAATGCCCAACATGGATGGTTTGGAAGCCATCCGTCGCATTCGTGACCAGATGAAACATGACGCTCCGATCATGATCCTCGTCACGGCCTATGGCCGGGAGGATCTGATGACCCTCACGGCACAAGAGGGGGTCCCCTGTTTTCTCATGAAACCGGTGACCACTTCGACCCTGGTCGAAACAATCTCCCATGCCCTGGGAGGAGAGATTGCACCCCGCATGCGCATCGGAAACCATCCCAGGCAGATGATTGGCAAAAAGGTGCTGCTGGTAGAAGACAATGAGATCAACCAGGAAGTGGCGCAGGGCATCCTGAACCAGACCGGCCTTCAGGTCACCATTGCCAACAACGGTATGGAAGCGGTAGACATGGCACTTGACGGCTCGTTTGATGCCATACTCATGGATATACAAATGCCCATCATGGATGGCTACGAGGCAACCCGACAGATCCGGCAAAAGGAACACCTCCAGGATACACCCATCATCGCCATGACGGCCAACGCCTTGATGGGAGATCGGGAAATCTGTCTTGCAGCAGGCATGAACGACTACATTTCCAAGCCCATCGATCCCCGTTCCCTCCATGATGTATTGGCCAAATGGATTCCACTGGACGATACGCTGTCAGCGGCAAAACCCTCAGACGAAATCACCCCCCAATTACCGGATAACCTCCCGCCATTGCCCGGCTTGGATACCCGCTCCGCCCTGAGCAACATGGGTGGTGACGTGGATTTGTACCTGAATATCCTCTCCACATTTGTGCGCACCCAGGGAAACACCAGCCACACCATGGCCGAACTGTTGGTGGCCAGGGAGTGGTCCACACTGGAACGTACCGCTCACACGCTCAAAGGTGTATCCGCCACCATCGGTGCCACCAACTTGAGTGGAATAGCTCAACAAATTGAAATTAAGGCAAAAAAAGAAATAAATGACGATCAACTCCAAGACCTGTTAAACAAGGCTGCCTTGGAACTGGAAGAGGTATTGCAAACCATTGATGCCGCTGTGCCCAAGCCGGTGGTTGTGGATACCTCCACTCCCGATCATGACAAATCAGGCAACATCACCGCGCTGGTCCCCCTGTTCAGACAAGCCGCAAAACTGTTGAAAAATTACAACTCCAAAGCCGAAACAGTGATCGAGGAAATGGGTAAATTCGCGAAAAGAAACAGTGACCGCGAACAAATGCGCATCTTGAAACAAAAATTGGATGACTACGACTATGAAGGATGTCTGGAAACCTTGCAGCAATGGGCTGTCCAGATCGGCGTGCAACTGGAGAAAACAGATGACGGTTGAATCAGATCAACAGCGCAAGACCATCCTGGTCGTAGACGACGCACCCGAAAATATCTCGATCCTGAGAAAGGTGTTGAGTCGGGAGTATGATGTTCGACCAGCAGTCAACGGCAGGTCCGCCCTGCGGGCTGCCAACGTCGATCCACTTCCGGATTTGATTCTGTTGGATGTCATGATGCCGGAGATGGATGGTTATGCTGTTTGTCGGCAACTGAAAAACGATCCCCGCACCCGGGATATTCCGGTCATCTTCGTGACAGGAAAAGCCCAGGAAGCGGATGAACTCCAGGGGTTGGAGTTGGGTGCAGTGGATTACATCACCAAACCGTTTTCTCTTCCGATTGTATTGGCCCGGGTCAAAAGCCACCTGGCTTTGCGCGAAGCCAAACGTACCATCGAGGTCCAGAACGAATCGCTCAAAATGGAACGAGATCTGATTGAAAGCATCATTTCCCGTATGCGGTCAGTGGACTATTTGGATGATCGCCATCTGCGTTATCTGTTTTCTCCGGTGGAACAGACCGCTGGAGACATCCTTCTGTCGGTTTTTGCCCCTGATGGCAGGCAATTGATCCTGCTGGGTGATTTTACCGGGCATGGTTTGCCGGCAGCCATCGGCGGTCCGTTGGTTTCTTATATTTTTCAGACCCTGGTTGCACAAGGGGAGCGGGGGGTGAATCTGTTTCGTGTAATCAACAACCAGTTACAAACCCGCCTTCCCTTGGGCGTTTTCTTTGCCGCCTGTCTCGTGGAGCTGGAAACAACCCGGCAACAGGCCACCATTCTGAATGCCGGAATGCATCCGTGTCTGGTCATCCGGGGTCAGACAAAGGTTCAGGAAATTCCCTCGCAATTTCCCCCTTTGGGCATCAGCGCAATGGTCCAACCCATCACTCAGTCCACATCCGTGACGCTGGAACCGAAAGACAAAATCTACCTGTTCACGGATGGCATCGTCGAAGCCCGCACCAAAAACAACGAGGTGTTCGGCATCCACCGCCTGGAAGAGTTCCTGACCCGGCAAGTGGCCCAGGGATCTCCCCTGGAAACCCTTTTCGAACTGCTCAAGGCATTCTGCGCCACGAATCAACACGAGGATGATATTACCCTGGTGGAGATTGCAAGATGATGGTCAAGCAGGAAAAAACATTCCACGCCACAAATCAGCATGAGGATGAGATCACCCTGGCGAAGATTTCTCCCTGACGACCCGGCAGGAACAAAAAAATCAACTCACCAAACCCGGCAGGAAGCTGGACTTGTTGGAATATGCCTCTGAGAGGTTGTCCATAAACCCTCGGATAAAAAAAATTGGAAAGAAAGATTTTATTGGGGCTCCGCCCCAAACCCCGCCAAGAGGAAGGGCACAGCCCTTCCTCCTGGACCTCCATCCCAGTTTTTCATTCGTTTTTATTGAAATTAACGTAACCATTCAGAACCCCTTCATTAAAAGGATTTGACATGGAAGACTTTGTTGGGGCTCCGCCCCAAACCCCGCCAGGAGGAAGGGCACGGCCCTTCCTCCTGGACCCCCATCCCAGTTTTTCATTCGTTTTTATTGAAATCAACAAGGTATTAGACAGCCTCTGAATGAGCCGCTCAGGCGATCCAGGAATAGACCAGGGGCAGCGTCGCGAATGAAAGCAGGATTCCCAGGCCAACGGCTGCGGCGGCCAGTTCCGGGGCCAGGTTGGCGGCGATGGCCAGTGCCCCGGCAGTGATCATGGGCGGCATGGCAGATTCGAATATCGTGATCTGGGCAGTCAATCCCGACCAGCCCGCCAGATGGCAGAGAGCCATGGCCAGAAGGGGGGAAACCAGGAGTTTGAAACCCAGGGCCATGGTCAGGGGCAGCAGCATGGTTCTGGGTAACAACAGCCGGAATTGCATGCCGACAGCGACCATGACCACCGGAACCAAGGTATTGGCCAGGGTTTCCAGGACATGTTCCAGCGGCGGCGGGATGGTGCCGGAGCGCACCGCCAACGCCGCCAACAGGGCCATGAAGGGCGGGAAGGTCACGATTTTTTTCAGAATGGAACCGGGCGTGGGTTGTGAAGCATCACCATAAATGGCCATAATGAAGGTGCCGTAGGTGGCCAACGCCGAAAACGTACCAATCTGGTCGTACAGCAGGGCCGTCGCCACCCCGGATGGTCCAAAAAAAGCCTGCACCATGGGAATCCCCAAAAAAGAGGTGTTTCCCAAAGGCACCACAAGCAACAAAACCCCCGCCACAGGGCGGGACCAGGAGAAAATTCTGACCAGGAACAGGATACTTGCCGCCGAGATGACGAGCAGGATCCACGGAGTCAGGAGAGGTGCCCAAAGATCTCTGGAAAATACAATCTGCGGCACGCGGGTCAGGACCAGAGCCGGCAGGGACACATGAATGACAAACCGGTTCAACACCAGGGCACCATCAGGAGGCATCACCCCCAGTCGCTGCAAGGCCATCCCCAAAAGAAGCGCCAAAACAATCATCAAAAAATTTTCCATCTCCGGTTTACCCTCTCCCCAGAATTCACTTGGAATCCTTGATTTTTTGGCCAACGAAATAATTTGTTACAATTTCCCACTGGCCGGAAACACTCTGTTTACAATTTGCGGGGCATGATCAAGCCTGCTGCATGGATAATACCTGAAATACCTGAAATACCTGAAATGCTTGAAATAACTGAAATACCTGAAATAATGCGTTTGTACGACGATTTTGACGATTCTGGAAAAGTGATGCAAATCTTTGCATTTTTGCTGTGGATCATGCTGGGTTCCTGTTTATTCTGGATGCCGGCGGTGTTGGCCTGGGGTGGCGAGGAGGATCCCCTGGCCACCGAGGGGATGGTGTCGCTTTCGCCAGCCGGGACCCTTCTGCCCGCCACGGGTACCCCCTGTGCCACGCAAAACGACCTTCAACCGTTGCGGTCCCTGGTGTTTTCTGCGGTGATGGAACATGCCTTGTGCCGGCATCCCCAGACCCGCCAGGCCTGGGTCAATGCCCGGGTGCAGGCGGCCCAGGTGGGGGTCAGTCAGGGGGCGTTGTTGCCCACCCTCACGGGAACCCCGGCGCTGACCCATCGTCAGACGGCCACATCCAGCGATTCTCTCACCCGCAACCAGCAAAACACGACGGCGGACGCTTCCCTGACTCTGAGTTGGTTGTTGTATGATTTTGGTGCCCGGGAGGCCAATCTGGCAAGTGCCCGTGCCCTGCTGACCGCCCTCAATGCCGATCATGCCACGGCGGTTTGGCGGGTCTATCTGGCTGCTGCCCGGGCTTATTTTCAATATTTTATTGCCGAGGCCACCGTGACGGCAACCCGGGAGGCCGAAGCCGCCGCCGCAACCAGTCTGGATGCGGCAGGCACCCGGCGGTCGGCTGGAGTGGGAACGCCCGCCGACGAATGGCAGGCACGCACGGCCCATTCCCAGGCCACGCTCAATCGCATCCGTGCCGAAGGGGATTTGCGGGTGGCCCGTGGTGTACTGGCGGAAAGCCTGGGCGAGAATGTGGATGCCGATGTGACGCTGGCACCCTATCCCGTCGGGGAATTGGATCCCCTGCTCCACCATGTTGCCGAGCTGTCGGACTTGCTGACCGAGGCACAGAAACAGCGTCCGGAACTGAAGGCAGCGGCGGCCCAGGTGGCAGCCGCCCGGGCCGAAGTCAAGGCCGCCGAGGTGGCCGGATTGCCCACCATCACCTTGACCACCACCCTGGATGGATCCCGGGATACCAAAAACAATGCGGCTCAGGAAGGGGTGGTCGGGGTTAAACTTTCCTATCCCCTGTTCGATGGTTACAAAACCACCTATCGCCTCCGCGCCGCCCGGGAACAGGAAACGGCCCGGCGCATCCAGGAAGAGCAGACCCGGCATCAGGTGGGCCTCGATGTCTGGAAGGGGTATCAGCAATTGTTGACCGAGACCCAGGCGTTGCGCACTTCTGTCGATTTGGCAGCCAGTGCCCGCCAATCCGAGCGGGTGGCGCGTGGCCGCTATGAAGCCGGTGTGGGTACCATTCTGGATCTTTTGACCGCCCAAAGCACCCTGGCAGATGCCCGGCGGCAACACATCCAGGCTTTTTACAACTGGCACCTGGCCCGGATCACCCTGGCCCAGGCAGTAGGCCGTTTGGATGGCAACTGACATGTCCTGGAAAAAATTCATCGTCTGGCTCCTTTTATCCATTCTGCTCGGCACAGCCGGCTATGCCGGCTGGCAATACCGGTTTGATGTACCCGGTTATTCCATCGTGCAGGAGTGGTTTGTCCCCCCCCTGGAAACCCGCTACAAAACCCTGCCCATCAGCCGCGGCCATCTGGCCCGGACGGTGACGGCCAATGGCACCCTGAATCCGGTGGTTCTGGTCAATGTCGGAACCCAGGTCTCCGGCACCGTGCAAAAACTGCATGTCGATTACAACTCCCGGGTTGAAAAAGACCAGATTCTGGTGGAACTGGATCCGGCGCTGTCCAAGGCGCAGGTCCGGCAAAGCGAGGCCAACATGGCGAGTGCCCGGGCATCCCTGGATTTGGCCAAGGCCAATGCGGCCCGCATGCGGACCCTGTTCCAGAAGGAATTTGTTTCGCGGCAGGAGTGGGACCAGGCCACCCAGGCCGTCAAATCGGCCCAGGCCCAACTGGCTTTGGCCCAGGCACAAAATGACAAGGACCGGACCAACCTGGCCTATACAATCATTCGTTCCCCGGTGTCCGGCGTGGTGGTGGACCGGCAGGTGGATGTCGGGCAGACCGTGGCAGCCAATTTTCAGACTCCAACCCTGTTTCGCATCGCCCAGAACCTCAGCAAAATGCAGATCGACGCCAATTTTGCCGAAGCCGATATCGGCCAGATTCGGGTGGACCAGGAGGCGCGGTTCACGGTGGATGCCTTCCCCAACCGCTCGTTTCAGGGCACGGTGCAACGGATTCGCCTGACCCCGCTCATTCAACAGAATGTGGTAACTTACGATGTCGTCATTGCCGTGGAAAATCCGGAATTGATTCTGATGCCCGGCATGACAGCCTATGTGCGCATCGTGGTAGCACAACGCGACAATGTGTTGCTGATACCCAACTCTGCCCTGCGTTTCCGGCCAGCCACGAAAAACACGGGCAAACCGGATGGATCGGCACCCAGAAAACAGGGAACCCCGGGCGAACCCGGTGCAGGAACCCGAATCGACGGATCGGCACACACAAAATCTGGACCCCAGGGCGAATCCGGATCGGGTACTGTCCACCAACTGCTGAACAACGCCCTCGAACCGGTACGGATCGGGATCGGCATCACCGACAATCGCCAAACCGAGATGACTTCAGGCAAACTTCAGGAAGGTGATCTGGTCGTTGTCGAAGAGGCACGTTCTGGTCAGGATGAAAAGAAATCCATGCCGCCGCATGGGGGCATGCGCATGAGGATGTTTTGACGGTGGATACCCCACGGCCCCTCATCCATATTCGCGGGTTGGGCAAGGATTATGTCACGGCGGCAGGACCGGTATTGGCCCTGGATGGCGTCGATCTGGATATTGCGGCGGGCGAGTTTGTCGCCATCATGGGCCCCTCGGGTTCCGGCAAATCCACTTTCATGAATCTGCTCGGATGCCTGGATGTGCCCACCCGGGGCCAATACCATCTGGCCGGGGCCGATGTGCAAAACCTCAACTCCGACCAGTTGGCCGACTTGCGCAATCGCATGATCGGCTTTGTTTTTCAAGGGTTCAATCTGATTTCCCGGGCCGATCTTCTGCACAATGTCGCCCTGCCCCTCCTCTATGCCGGCGTCAAAAAATCCGTTCGTCAGACGCAGGCCCGCGAGATGCTCGCCAGAGTGGGCCTGGAAAAGTATGGTGCCCATTTGCCCAGTCAGATATCCGGCGGCCAACAGCAGCGCGTCGCCATTGCCCGCGCCTTGATCAATCATCCCGGCCTGATCCTGGCCGACGAACCCACCGGCAACCTCGACAGTCACACCAGTCAGGAAATCATGGATCTTTTCATCCGGCTCAACCGGGAGGAAGGCATCACAATCGTGCTGGTCACCCATGAAGCGGACATTGCCCGTCATGCCCGCCGCCTGGTGCGGTTTGTCGATGGTCGTCTGGCCGACGATGCGACCGTGAATAACAGCGTCTGAGCAAAGATGTCCTGGATCAACACGCGCACCTGCCCCACATTTTTTCCGCAACATTCCCGTCTTGATCCGGGAAGCGGATTGAGGCGAAAATAGGCAATCCGATCATGAAAGAGGAGACTCCCCATGGCCCTGGCTGAAGAAATCTATCAACGTGCCCAACAGTTGCCCGAGGACAAAGCGGCAGAGGTTCTGGACTTTATTGGCTATTTGGAAACCACGATGAATCGTCGATCATCCATTCAGGAGAAACGTCGTCCTGTGTTGGAATGGCTGAAACCTGTTCACGTCAGTTCCTGGGACAACACGATTGATTTAAGTCGAGAAGCCATGTATGGCGACGATGGACGCTGATACCCTGTTTCTCGACACGAATATCCTTGTTCACGCCAGCGTGGCCAGCTCGCCACGACATGCAGAGTGTGTGGCCTTCCTGCAACTTCAGGAAGATGCGGGTATGCGAATGGGGATCAATCGACAGGTACTGCGTGAGTTCATGGCCGTGCTGTCTCGTTCGCAATCCTTCACCCCACGGATCCCCATGGATGAAATCATTTCTCTTGTCACTACGTTTCGTCAGACGTGGAATGTCTTCGACGAAACGGAAGAGACTGGAAACCGACTGCTGAGACTGGTTGCAGAAATTCCCGTCGGCGGTAAACAGATCCACGATGCCAACATAGTCGCTACCATGTTGGCTTATGGCATTCCCACCCTGGCCACCTATAATCTGGCCGATTTTCGCCGTTTCAAGACTCACATCCGTCTGATCACACCGGAAACATCGTCTTGACCACCATGCCCGGCAACCCCTGGGATATCCGGTTCATGGCCGTGTTCCACATCTCCAGTGACATCCATTCAGTGATTCATCAATTCAAAATCAAGGACACTCGCATCATCCGCAAGGAAAACTGAAATCGTTTATATAATCAATGGCAAAGGTGAGAACATGTCATGATCGGTTCCATTGTTGGGGAAGCGTGGTTGGCCATGGGGGCCAATCGGATGCGCACCTTTCTGACCATGCTGGGCATCATGATCGGTGTCGGGGCCGTGATCCTGATGATGGCCATCGGTGAAGGGATGCGTTCCCAGGTTGCGCAGTCCATCGCCTCCATGGGCAGCAATCTGTTCGTCATTCTGTCCGGGTCATCCACCTCCGGTGGCATGCGCATGGGGGGGGGAGCCGCACCCACCCTCAAACATGAAGATGCCAAAGCCATTGCCGAATTGCCCGCCATCTCTGCCGTCGCCCCCACATATCCTGGCAGTGCCCAGATTGTGTATGGTGCCAACAATTGGAGTACAACGGTGTATGGCACCACCCCGGATTATCTCGTGGTCAGGGATTGGCCTTTGGCATCCGGCTTTATTTTCACCGATACCGATCTACGTTCGGCCACCCGGGTGGCGGTCATTGGCCAGACCGTGGTCAAAAATTTATTTTTGGACGAAGATCCGGTTGGCAAGATGCTGCGCATCCGCCACAGTCCCTATCTGATCATCGGCGTGTTGACCGCCAAGGGCCAAAGCCTGGAAGGACGTGACCAGGATGACTCCATTCTGATTCCCCTCACCACGGCCCAGTCGCAGCTTTTCGGGGTGTCAATTCCCGGCTCGGTACGTTTCATCATTGCCCAGGTCATGGGGCCTGAACTCATGGCCAGCGCCGAACAGGCCATCACCCAGCTCTTGCGGCAACGCCACCGTCTGCAAGAGGGCGTGGATAATGATTTTTCCGTCCTCAATCTGACTTCCGTGACCAAAACCGCCGCCGATACCGCCCGGATCATGACCATGATGCTCGGTTCCATTGCTTCCATATCCCTGCTGGTGGGCGGGATCGGCATCATGAACATCATGCTCGTTTCGGTCACCGAACGGACCCGTGAAATCGGCATTCGCATGGCCATCGGTGCCCGCCGCCGCGCCATACTCCTGCAATTTCTCCTGGAAGCGGTCATCATTTCCATCGGCGGCTGCCTGATCGGGGTCCTGCTCGGAATCGGCAGTGGACTCCTGATCAATCATCTCTTTGAAACATCCGTCATTTTCACAATGGATTCCACCGTAATGGCCTTCCTGGTGGCCGCCGGCGTCGGAGTCTTTTTCGGGTTTTATCCCGCCAATAAAGGGGCACGTCTGAAACCAATCGAAGCGTTGCGGTACTCGAACTGATTGGATAAACTGATCGAAGGCTTCGTTTTCCAGGCCCTTGTTGAATTCATGGAGATATATATGATCGAATGTGGAACTGTCAGGCCGAGTAAAACGATGGTGGTATCGGTGGGTTCAAGCCAACCATGGGGAGAACGGTCATGGGTGAAACTGAATTGATGGAAAAATTACGGTCACTGCCACATGAAAAACAGGCAGAAGTATATGATTTCGTTGAATTCCTTTCAGAGAGATACCTTGTACAAACCGGGACTGGAAGTGTGTCTGGAAAATCGGGAGAAGGGACAGGAGTCCATCGGAATGCGTCGGCTGGCACAATGATTCGTCCTCCCAAGCCAATGAGCGAGGAGGAGATCAAGCGGATTTTTCAAGCCGCCCAAGGCGCATGGGGACCTCGAACCCTGGAAGAGACCGATGCTCTGATCCAAGAGCGACGTCGGATTGATTGGGGTGATAACAACAAGTGTACCTCATGAATATTTTGTTCGATACCAACCCATTGATTTATTTTCTCAACAAGCAATTACCACCGGAAGGTGAACGCTTGGTGCTGAGGGGGATGCATGGTGGAGCAGCGGCTTATTCGGTCATCACGCGCATTGAAGTGCTGGGATACCCATCCCCACCGGGAAAAATAGAAGCAGCTCGTCACCTGCTGGATAGCATGACCGAGATCGGTCTGAGCGAATCCATTCTGGAACAAACCATTGTTTTGCGCCAGAAATACCGCCGGTTGAAACTTCCTGATGCCATCATCGCCGCCACGGCCATGGTATTCACTTTGCCCGTGTTGACCCGCAACGTGGGAGATTTTGGTGCCATCGTTGGATTGCGGGTAATGGATCCCTTCGTTGACGTACTCATGTAAAGCTGGCCACACGTCGTCTGTCAAAGCCATCTTCAAAAAGAGGGTGCCACCTGTTCTGCGGCTGCCTTTTCTTCGGCAAGGCGTTTGCGAGTCTCTTCCAGTTCGCGCTTCAAGGCATCCGTATCGGCTGCATGTTCCAGTTTGGTCAGTTTCGACTGTCACTGAATTATCAAGGTGCCAGTCAATTTGCTGCCAGTCAGCGAAACGTTATTGACCGACAAGGCTCCCACATCGAAGTAGTTTGCGTCTTTATCCATGAGGTTCACACCCTCTATGAAAGTTGTGACAACAAACCTGCCCTTTGATAACATGGGGAAATTCTTCATATACGAACTTTGGGCAGTCACATTGTTGACTATTGGATTGATAAGGTTGTTGCCATTCAAAGTGATGGTAGCACCGGTCGAGCGCACATGATCACTACTGATGGTGATGGCATCTATCTTCGAGTTGACCAGGGAAGCTGTAAATTCAGACCCTGTCTCGTTTTTAAAAGTATAGCTTAGTTTGGCGTCGGCAGGAACATTCGCAGTTAGCAAAGAGTCTCCGTGGATAATCAGATCAACACTATCGATCAACATGCTCATGCGCAATTTATTTGTCGTGCTGGCCACACCATTGACATCAACTGGTGTCACTTTGAAGCCAAGCTTGACACTTCTGGTCGAAACGCCTCCAAGGGGTTCCCCTTCTGCTTTAGCCACAAATGAAAGCGTATCAACACCACCCCATACGGATGCACTTGGAACGAAAGAGGAAATGGTAAAACTGCCATTGGAAGTGACCGGAGTGGTAATACCGTTGACAGTAACGGCATTGTTCACCAACATGAAACCACTTTTGCCGGAAACGGTGGAAATGGTTTCCGGGGCTTTGGCAGCTCCCTCGACCAATGTAGAAGATGACACATCTTTCCCGGTGACACTTTGAATATTTTTTGCAACATCTGGATTGCTTGCAAGCAAGGCATTCAACCTGGCGACATCCCCGGCGAGCTGATCCAAGATTCCCTTTTGCACCAAAACACTCATGTTGCTCAATTTCGTGGAATCGAAGACATTTTTCATCCAAGCATTGGATTGGATTTCACTGAGGATGAAGGAAAGCACACTGGCGATCATGTCATCGGTGATTTTGAAAGCAGATGCGGCATTTTTGGTGGTATCCGCCATTGCTTCTTTCATTCTATCCTGCATACCTGTCATCATGAAGGTCGTCAGCATGTAGGTCTGGTCCGCAGACACGGTTGGACCGTAGAATATCTCCTGCGAATTAACCACGAACTGGACCATTTTTTTGGAAATATTCGTTGCGGTTGGAATTTCGACCTTGGCAGGGTCAGGTTTAGTTTTGTCGAATCTGGAGTCTTCAGCCACAGTGGCAACTTGCATGAGGGCACCTGTTACAGCTTTCATGACGCCGGTGACAACATTTTTGTCTTCCAGTTTTCCGCGATTGTCCTTCAGCACTGTTTGCACATAAGCCAATTCGGCACCAACGGCTCTGATTTTGGCCTCGATAGTGCTGTTCAAGGCTCTTGCTGTGCCACTTCTGAAGTTGTCATCGATGATTATGGCCCTGAACAGAGGATCACGCAACCGGTCGGCCACGACATCCATGCGCTCCTGGGCACCAATCAGAAGATGCATATCCTGATCTTGCAAGCTGACCACGATGCTATCCAGGGTAGACCCTGTGACAAAATCGGTTCCTGCCGTGCTGACCAGTCTGGCAACGTTTTGTGTGGCCCGGACAATCGTATCCCCGGCCAGTGCTGTAATACCAGCCGGGTTGACCAGATTCAGGGAGGTTGCGGACGTGAAAGCAGCATCCTTGGCCAAGTTGGCAACTGCTGTTTTGATGACAAAGGATGCCAGTGAATCCAGATCAGTGGTCTTCGCGGTATCAACAAAATTGTAGACAGTCGGAGATATGGCACTCGATCAATTCAAATAGACGATAAAACAACACCACATTGCATAAATAATGCGATCAACCAATAAATAAACCCATCACCGACGCTTAACTACACCACTCAGGCACTCCTGATGGATCTTTATTTTACTGACAGCGTGCGATAAGAAATCCCCGACACACCCCTGTTCACTCTGATGCATGACAGGCTCTCTTGAGAGCCGATATCACGATAGCGACAATCGATCACATGGTCAAGCTATTTTTATTATTAATATTTTTTAATTTTAGCGAAATGCAATTTTTTATTACAGTTCTCCTCCATAACTTTCATGATATCACCTATTTTTTACATATTTACTTACAAAATTTTATCAATCTAAATTTTTTTAGATCACATCCACACAATATAATCAGAAAGAATTTTATCAAAAAAAGACTCCATCCTGAGACATGAACAAATTTTAAGGCATGGGCGAACGATTCCGTACCTGATGCAAAATGAATGACACCAACGCCATCTTCTGGTAACCTGAGGATGTGTGGTGCTTGGTGCCACCCAAAGCCAGAGCCGATGCCCTGACCAGACTGGTCATCATCGCCGAACTGCGCAAATTGGAACTCGTGGTCATCAAGGAGGCAAACGAAATGGCCATCACCTTCGATGTCATGGAAAATGATGTTTTGCGGGAAATCTTCCTGAAAACACAACAAGAAAGCGAGAAAAGGGGCGAAAAAAGTTGGAAAACAAATTCGGTATTCTATCCGATGAAACTCGAAACAAAATCCTCAAGGCAAGACGCTCCACCCCGGAAAAGTGGAGCCTTCATGTGCTGAAAGCCGATACCCTGGAAGATGTTTTCCGTATCAAGGACAAAGAGTGAACTGAACGGATGATCGGGACACGGGCGATTATTTTTCCTGCTGTCTGCACGCCTTGAGCGCCTTGTGATCTGCGGCGGCCTGCACACAACTCTGCACATGCTGAAGTCTTGCGAGTCGTTCAGCGATATTCTTGAGAACCTTGGCCTTGTGTTCCGGGAATTTTTCCTGGAGTTTATGGCCATCTCTCCGGCCAGCGTCAGGATTGCCCTGGGGACCTCCCGTTTCAGCGGCACTTTGTGTGACACCCGCGACCGTCCAAAACATCACCAACGCAGTCAAAAAGACATATTTTTTCATTTGCAGTCTCCTGTGATTCCCGGATGCACGGGGCTTGTCGTGTTGCATGTTACAGAAAAAATTACCGATTTGCAATTAGCGTTCATGACCTGTCAGTAGCGGATCGGCAAGGGTGGGACAGGATGAAGAAAAAAAATGCACTCCCGTTGATCCAGGTCAAGCACATAGCCATCAATCCATTTCATTATGGCAAAAATCTGTCAAACTGGTCCGGCATGGTAGAGAGACGCTGGCCGGGATACCGGACGAGAGGCCCATCCCGGATAAAAAAATCACGCGACTTGATCCAGGTCAAATACCTGATCAGGTTCTTCTTTCCAAGATTATCGTTGCCATGTAGGATCGCCACTTCAATGTCACCCCGGCGCAGGTTCCGGACTGATGGTACCAGTTCATTGTTCAATTAAATCAAAGGAGAAAAAAATGGCGCAGCAAGGAAATCATGCTGATGCGGGGGGGGAGGAGATTCCCTTCATGCAAAAGCTGCTGGACAATCCGTTCCAGCTTTTGGCTTTGGGGCTTGTCGTACCCGGTGTCTTTTACTTGATCTGGGGCCTCATTGAGGCCATCACCATCCCTCTGGCTCAGTAGAACGAAACGGGAGAAAACCACGATGTCGATCACCCCTCCCTCACAGAAAATCTGGTGGAATCAGCCCATCGACAAGATCGAGGCCGCCTGGATTGGCCTGGCCCTGGTCTGGTGTCTCGTGCTGTTCCTGTGGATGCCCTACTGGCATGTCTTTGGCAAACAAAACCTCTCCTCCGAATCGTACAAGACGACCCCGGCCGCCTTTGAGAAAAAGACGAACGAGATGATCAGCAAGTACACGGTTCGCAAGGAGGTCAACGGCCAGATGCCCGTCGTTGCCCCCCCCCCGGGCAGCAATGTCTACCTGGCCGCCAGCAAATGGGCCTGGAATCCCATCCTGGAACTGAAAAAAGGCCAGAGCTATCGTCTGCACATTTCGTCCCTGGATTGGCAGCATGGGTTTTCCCTGCAACCGGTCAACATGAATCTGCAAATCCTGCCTGGCTACGAAACCGTGATCACCCTGACACCCACGCAGACAGGGGAATTCGGCGTTGTTTGCAATGAATTCTGCGGGATCGGTCATCATGCCATGCTTGGCAAGATCTACGTAAAAGATTGAAAAGTAAACAGGAGGAATGCAGCATGGCAGGTAACTCATTCAGACAATGTCCCTCATCGGGATTGTACTTTCATCGGAGTGCCGAATCCCTCATGAAAGCCCACGCCGTCATGGCCGTGGTCTTTTTTCTGATCGGTGGCATTTTCGGACTGTTGGTCATGTTGACCCGCATGCCCAGTGTCCATCTTCTCTCAGCCGAAGCGTTTTACATGGCCCTGAGTATCCACGGTACGGATATTCTGATCTTCTGGATCATCTTCTTTGAAATCGCGGTTCTTTATTTTGCCTCCAGCACCCTGTTGCGGGTGCGACCGGCAATGCCCCAATTGGGTTGGCTCGGATTCATCCTGATGCTCGCCGGTTCCGTGACGACGACGCTCTCCTTTTTCCGGGGCAACTCCTCCGTCATGTTCACAAGCTATGTACCCATGCCGGCGGAACCCATTTTCTACCTTGGCCTGATCCTGTTCGCCGTGGGTGCCCTGGTCGGATGCTTCCTGTTCCTGGGAACCCTGGTGATCGCCAAACGGGAAAAAACCTATGAAGGTTCCATCCCCCTGGTGACCTTCGGCGCACTGACCGCCTGCATCATTGCCATTCTGACCATCGTCATGGGTGCCATCATCCTGATCCCCACCCTGCTCTGGTCCATGGGCTACATCGCCGAAATCGATCCCCTGGTCTACCGGACCATCTGGTGGGGCCTTGGCCACTCTTCCCAACAGATCAACGTTTCGGCGCAGGTGGCCATCTGGTACGCCATCGCTGCCATCGTCTTTGGTGCCAAACCCATGTCGGAGAAGGTCAGCCGCGGTGCCTTCCTGCTCTACATCCTGTTCCTGCAACTCGCTTCGGCCCACCACCTGCTCGTGGATCCAGGCCTCAGCACCAGTTGGAAAGTGTTCAACACGAGCTATGCCATGTACCTCGCGGTCCTGGCCAGCATGGTCCATGGTCTGACCGTCCCCGGCTCCATCGAAGTGGCCCAACGCAAAAAGGGATTCACCAACGGCCTCTTCGAATGGCTCCGCAAGGCCCCCTGGGACAATCCGGTATTTTCCGGCATGTTCCTCGCCATGATCATCTTCGGCTTCATCGGCGGCATCACCGGCGTCGTCATGGGTACCGAACAGATCAACCTGATCATTCACAACACCATTTTCGTTCCCGGTCACTTCCACGCCACCGTGGCCGTCGGCACCACCCTGACCTTCATGGCCATCACCTACTTCCTGATCCCGGTCCTTTTCCGCCGGGAACTGATCCTGCCCAAACTGGCAAAAATTCAGCCCTATCTGTTTGCCGGTGGCATGCTCATGCTCATCCTCTTCATGTTGGGTGCCGGTACCCTGGGTGTACCCCGTCGGCATTGGGACGTGAGTTTCTCCGACGCTGTCATGAAATTCCAGTTCGCCGGAACCGCCATCACCATGCTCGGCATGGCCGGTGTCGGTGGCATCCTGGCCGCCCTGGGTGGTGCTGCCTACTGCCTCATCGCTGTCGGTTCCCTGGTCTTCGGCAAACGCCTGGACGACAATGCCTCCCTGTTCTCCAGCTTTGGCTTCCCGATGGCCGCCCCGGCCTACAAGGTGGATCAACCGGATCGTCTGGCCATGACCCCGGTCGAAAGCCACGGCAGCGAACCTCATGCCGCACCAGGCACCTTCGCACTGGCCCTGGTCTTCCTGGCCACATTCGTGGTCTACTTCTTCATCAATGCCAAATATCTCTCATCCCTCTGGCATATGAGCTGATATCCACAACCGGGGATGGGCATTTCCGCCCATCCCCGATTTTCCCACACGACCCTTGCCCGGGAAGAAGCTTACAATGGTCGCCAGAATCAAACATGTATTGACCCTGTTCAAATTACGCATCGGCGTGGCCATCGTCCTGACTGCCCTGACAGGCTTGGCCGTCACCCCTGGTTCCGCTCTCTCCACCATGCAGGTGCTGGTGCTGACCATGGCCGTGCTGCTCTCCGCCTCCGCAGCGGGGGGATTCAATCATTATTTCGATTGGGACCTTGACTCACGCATGGCGCGGACCCGCAACCGCCCCTTCGTCGCCGGAACCCTGCCCCGCTCACCCTGGTGGCTGCCGCTCTTCGGCAGCATGATGCTCCTCCCCTGTGTGGCCGTCATGCTCGCCATCAACGTCACGGCAGGTCTGTTCGTCTTTCTGGGAGCCTTTTTTTATGGTGGCGTCTATACCTTCTGGCTGAAGCGCCGCACCTGGATGAATATCGTCATCGGTGGCTTGGCTGGCAGCTTTTCCATTCTCGCCGGGTCCGCAGCCGTCAATCCAGACCTCGGTCCCCTCTCCCTGTGGCTGGCCGTGGTGCTGTTCCTCTGGACGCCGCCCCATTTCTGGAGTCTGGCCATCACCCTCCGTGCCGACTATGCCGCCGCCGGTGTCCCCATGCTGCCGGTCGTGGTCGGCAATGTCGTATCGTCCCGGGTCATCCTGGGTCATACCGTTCTCCTGGTCATGGCCTCGATCATGCCCTTTTTCCATGGTCTCGGCTGGGTTTATCTCGCCGGTGTCCTGTTGGGGGGTACCCTGTTCCTGTACCGCAGCATTCTCTTGGTCCGCAACCCCGTGCCCCTGGCTGCCAAGGCCAATTTTCTCGCATCCCTCCAGCAGTTGGCCCTCTTTCTGGGTGGTGCTTGCCTGGATCCCTGGCTGCGGGGTTGAAATGGCCAACCATGCAGGTCGCGGATGGCTCGTCGGATTGACTCTATGGATGGTTGCTGCAACGTCAGGATGGGCCGAAGGGTATACCACCCTGGACAATGAAACAGCCATTCGTACCAGTCAGGCAGTACTGGGCAACAAACTGGATGCTTCCCTCGCCTTCAAGGATCAGGATGGACGTTCTGTCGCCCTGGGTGATTTTCTGGGCAAACCCCTGGTGATCAGTCTGGTCTTTTCCAGTTGCACCACATCCTGTACCGTGGCCACACGCTTTCTGTCCGATGTGATCGACAAGGCCCGCGACGCCTTGGGCAAGACCAGTTTCAATGTGGCAACCATCGGTTTTGATACCGCTCATGATACACCATCTGCCATGGCTGCGTTTGCCAGACGCCAGGATATCCGCTCCCCCGAGTGGAAATTTCTCAGTGCTGATGCCCATACTCTCGATCAATTGATCCGGCAACTCGGATTCGTTTATGTGCGTTCGACACGCGGCTTCGATCATGTCACCCAGGCCACCATCGTGGATGCCCAAGGAATCATCTATCGACAAGTCTATGGTGATGTCTTCGAAACCCCCCTGCTGATCGGCCCCCTCAAAGAGTTGATCCTGGGACGACCCGCTCCCCAGGAACCTTTTCTGCTCGAACTCGTGCGGCAGGTGCGCCTCTTTTGTACGGTCTATGATCCAAAACGGGATGTCTATAGATTCGACCCTTCCCTGTTTGTGGGCATGTTGATCGGTGGTACGATCATTCTGGGGTCATTTGTTCTGCTGATACGAGAGATGCGCCGCAGTCGTCGTCTGCGTGACAAACAGTAAAACGGAGATCCATTCTTGGCTGCCATCCACAAGCTGGGCAATTCGCTTTACGTAACCGTTGAGCAATGGTTCAACCGGGGCTTTGGCAACCGGTGGAACCCTTTCTACCACCTGGGTTCCCTGACATTTTTCTTTTTCTGGGTCGTTCTGGTCAGCGGACTTTATGTCTTTATACTGTTCGAAACCAGTGTGGGACGGGCCTATCTGTCGGTCGAATACATGACCCATGATCAATGGTGGCTGGGCGGCATCATGCGGTCGCTGCATCGGTATGCCTCGGATGCCGCCATCATCACCATATTTCTCCACATGTTCCGGGAATTTTTCCGGGACCGGTATCGGGATGTGCGCTGGTTTTCCTGGTTTACCGGCGTCCCGACCCTCTGGCTGGCCGTGATCCTGGGCATCACCGGCTACTGGCTGGTCTGGGACCAGATGGCCATGTACGTGGCCGTGGCCACTGCGGAATTGATTGACTGGCTGCCGGTGACGCTGGGATCAATGATTCTCAATTTTATCGGCAGCGAGGTATCGGACCGGTTTTTCACCCTCATGTCCTTCCTGCACCTTTTGGCATTTCCGGTCGGCATGGTATTCATGCTGTGGATTCACGTCAGTCGCATCAGCCAGGTGGAATTTTCCGCCCCTCTTGGTCTCTCCCTGGGCAGCCTGGGGGCATTGATCATTCTTTCCCTCATCAAGCCCGCCGTCAGCCATGGTCCGGCCAGCCAGGCCATTGCCCCAACCGAACTCCATCTGGACTGGTTCTACTTGAATATTTATCCATTCCTGGATCAATACGGCCCCGGCTGGGCCTGGGGCATCTCCCTGGGCACCACCCTGTTGCTCATTCTGCTCCCCTGGTTGCCGCCCAGAAAAGCCAAACCAGCCGCCATCGTCAACCTGGAAACCTGCAACGGTTGCGGTGGTTGCGCCCGTGATTGTCCATTCGGGGCAGCTTCCATGCAGCCGCGCAAAGATGGCAACAAGCAGTTTCTGCTGCAATCAACGGTGGATCCGGCCCTGTGTACCGCCTGCGGCATCTGTGTAGGGGCCTGCGGTGCCTCCAACCCCTACCGGCAAGCCAACTCGGATCTGCTGATCGGCATCCATCTGCCGGAGTTCACCGTGGATGAACTGCGCAACAAAACCAATGCCGCACTCGAAATCCTCGAAAAACAAGACGGTCGAATTCTCGTCTATGGCTGTGATCACGCCGCCGATCTGGATCTGTTGCGCAGCCCCGGCATCGAAGTCATCAGCCTTCCCTGTACCGGCATGCTCCCCCCTTCGTTCCTGGATTACGCCCTGAGTCAAGGGGCGGAAGGGGTTGTGGTGACCGGTTGCCGTTCGGGAGACTGCTATTATCGACTCGGCAACAAACTGGTCGAGGAACGTCTCGCCGGCAGTCGAGACCCCAAACTGTTCACCCGCACCGACCGCAGCCGCATCCTCGTCTCCTGGGCCGGCAAGGAGGATCACCTCACCCTCTCCAGAAATATTGCCCGGTTCCGCTCGGAAATGCTGGCGGAAAACGACCGTATTCCCTCCAGTCTGACCCTGGAGAAAGCATCATGAAACAAGTGGGTGCCTATCTATTCCAGGGAATTGCCTATGGCCTGTTCTGTCTGGTCATCTATTATTTTTCCACCAGTCCGGCCTATCACTACCTGCCACCAGGCCATGCCGAACTCCGGCTGGCCTTCAAACATACGGCAGAGTTGCGCGAACCCTGCCGGAAACGAACCCCGGAAGAGCTGCTGAAACTTCCCCCCAACATGCGCAAACCCATGTCCTGTTCCCGCGCCCGTTCCCCCATCCACATCGAACTGGCCATGGACGGAAAATTTCTGGCCCAATCCACTTTCCCCCCCCCCGGTTTGCACGATGATGGCTCCGCATTCGTCTACGCCAAGTTTCCGGTGCCAGCCGGCAACCATCTCCTGGAAGTCCGCATGGATGACAGCGTGGCCACCCCGGGATTTGAATTTCAAGTCAGCCAGCAACGCACCCTGACTCCCGGGCAGCTTCTGGTAATCGGCTTCGACGACACCACCCGGACATTCACCTTTCACTGAGCCGTTGATTGGTAGTCGGCTTCGACGACACCATCCGGACATTCACCTTTCACTGAGTTGTCGATACAGCACCACTCCCGTCAACCCCTGCCGCAGGTGGTGGCATATAACGCTCAATGATCTGAAAGGTGATCAGGGAAAACATCAGAATCAAGACGAAAAAAATGACCGAACGGTGTTGAAATCGGGCACCGCGTTGCCTCTCCAGCGCCTCCAGAATACGAGCTGTCAGAAGATAAAGAACAACACCCACCAGGACAAAAATAACGGATTGCATGGCTTCCTCCAGGATCATTTGAACGGAAAGCAGATACTCTACCTCCAATAAACGCAAAATAAAGCCCCTGTCGATTTCTGATACGTTTTGTTACAAATATTTTACAATTTTCTTTGCATTAATTTGATTTGGGTCAATTCCCATCTTGCATTGATGCCGTAGGATTGGAAACATTCGGAAACATCATCCCAATCAACTGGAGTCAAAAATGCCAAAAACCTCATTTTCCAAACGCGCTCTGCTGGGTATGGCTGGATTTTTTGCCCTGACCCTCCTTGCAGGAACCAGCATGGCAGCGGATGCACCCGCCGCCGCACCTGCCGCCGCAGCCCCTGCACCTCTGAACGAAAAAGATTTTGAAACCGCCAAACAGATATATTTCGAACGTTGTGCCGGCTGCCATGGCGTATTGCGCAAGGGTGCCACTGGCAAACCGCTGACCCCAGACTTGACCCAAAAACTGGGAACGGATTATCTGACAAATTTCATCACCTACGGTTCGCCGGGTGGCATGCCCAACTGGGGCGATACGTTGAGCAAGGAACAAATCGGGTTGCTGGCCAACTATCTACAACAGCAACCGCCACAACCGCCTGAATTCGGCATGAAAGAGATCAAGACCACCTGGAAGGTCCTGGTCGCACCCGAAAAACGCCCCACAAAGAAGATGAACAAAATTGACCTGGAAAATCTTTTCTCGGTCACTCTGCGCGACTCCGGCGAGGTTGCCCTCATTGATGGCAATACCAAAGAGATCATCAATATCGTCAAAACCGGCTATGCGGTCCACATTTCCCGGCTTTCCACCTCCGGTCGCTACCTCTACGTCATTGGTCGCGATGCCAAGATCAACCTGATCGACCTGTGGATGGAAAAACCGGACAACGTCGCCGAAATCAAGATCGGCATGGAAGCCCGGTCGGTCGAAACTTCCAAGTACAAGGGCTGGGAAGACAAGCTGGCCATCGGTGGTGCCTATTGGCCGCCCCATTTTGTCGTCATGAAGGGCGACACCCTGGAACCCATCAAGATCGTCTCGACCCGGGGTACCACGGTTGACACCCAGGAATACCATCCGGAACCCCGTGTGGCCGCCATCGTGGCTTCACACGAGCATCCCGACTTCATCATCAACGTCAAGGAAACCGGCAAGGTGCTGCTGGCTGACTACTCGGATCTGACCAACCTGAGCATCACCACAATTGACACGGCCCCCTTCCTCCACGACGGTGGCTGGGATGTGACCCATCGCTATTTCATGACTGCCGCCAACAAATCAAACAAAGTGGCGGTGATCGACTCCAAGGATCGTAAACTGGTTAAAATGATCGATGTGGGCGGTATTCCCCACCCGGGCCGTGGTGCCAACTTTGTCGATCCCAAATTCGGTCCGGTCTGGGCCACCAGCCACCTGGGTGACGACACCGTGGTCCTGATTGGTACCGACCCAGTCAAATTCCCCCAGAATGCCTGGAAAGTCGTCCGTACCCTGAAAGGCCAGGGCGGTGGCTCCCTGTTCATCAAAACCCATCCCAAATCCAAGAATCTCTGGGTAGATACCCCGTTGAACCCGGATGTAGACACATCCCAATCCATCGCGGTCTACAATCTGGACAACCTGGATAAACCATTCGAAGTGCTGCCCATCGCCAAAATGGCTGGTGAGCTGGGCGACGGAACCAAGCGCGTCGTGCAACCGGAATACAACAAGGATGGCAGTGAAGTGTGGTTCTCGGTCTGGAATGCCAAGGACAAAAAATCGGCCATCGTCGTGCTGGACGACAAAACCCGCAAAGTCAAAAAGGTCATCACCGATCCGCGCCTGATCACCCCAACCGGCAAGTTCAACGTTCTCAACACAATGCGCGACATCTATTGATTGCTGGAGTCTGGCAGCCAGTCGCTGCCGGAGTCTGGCAATCTGTCGCCAGAATGATGTTCAAGGCCGTGCCTTCCGTCCCCCCACAGGGCGACGGAAGGCACGACCTGCGCCCTGTGTGTCAACTTTGCAATTGTTTTTTCTGCACTTTGGACATAGCATGGAACGTCTGTTTCCCCGTCTGGCCAATAGATCGCAATCCGCGAGGAAAAGATTGTGAAAGGACGACTGTTTTTCAAAACAGGGGTCGTTGTGGCCATGGTGTTGCCGTGGCTCGTCATGCATGCCGAGGCTGCGGACCTTTCTTCTTCCCGTCGTGTCGATCTGGAAAATCTCCTGACACAGGATTGCGGTTCCTGTCATGGTCTGACCCTGAAAGGGGGTTTGGGGCCACCTTTGACCCCGGAAGCCGTATCAGACACGTCATTGGATGTGCTGATTGAGACCATCACCCATGGCCGTCCGCTCAATGCCATGCCTCCCTGGGGTCCACTGCTGGCACCCGCAGAGATTCGCTGGTTGGCCGAACGACTGAAACGTGGAGTATCCGCACCATGAAGCTGCACCGTGTCCTGCCGGAATCGATGCTGGCAGCAAGACCCCTGCCCGCAACAAGGTCGCTGCTGGCGGCAGGATTGTGGCTGTTGGGTGGCGTGACGCTTCTGTCGCTCCCGGGATGTGTCACACCACGAGGCACCGGCGATCTTGCCGTGGTGGTCGAACGGGCTGTCGGCAGTGTGCAGATTATTGAAACCACCCATAACACAATCCTCCAGCGCGTGACCGGCCTGGGGGATCTCTCCCACGCCGCCATGGTTTATTCCCGGGATGGACGTTATGCCTTCATCTTTGGCCGGGACGGCGGTTTGAGCAAAGTGGATCTGCTGAGCGGCCTGATCACCCAGCGGGTGATCCAATCCGGCAACAGCATCGGCGGTGCCATCTCCCAGGATGGGCGTCTGGTAGCCGTAGCCAATTATGAACCGGGTGGCATCAAGGTATTTTCGACCACCGATCTCTCCCCGGTCGCCGATATCCCGGCCATGGGTGCCAACGGCAAACTTTCCAAGGTTGTGGGCATTGCCGATGCTCCCGGGCAAAAATTTGTATTCAGCCTCTACGATGCCCATGAAATCTGGATTGCCGATCTGCAAACCCCGGACAAACCACTCTTGACCAAATATACCGACATTGGCCGCCAACCCTATGATGGTCTGATCACGGGCGATGGACGCTATTACATTGCCGGTCTGTTCGGTGAAGATGGTCTGGCCCTGCTCGACCTGTGGCACCCGGATAAAGGGGTCCGTCGCATCATGAGTGGTTACGGCCAGGAAAAGGATAAACCTAAACAACCCGTCTACAAAATGCCGCACCTGCGCGGCTGGGCCATGGCCTCGGGGATGGCATTCCTGCCGGCCATTGGTCAGCACGAAGTCCTGGTCGCCGATATCGGCCAGTGGCAGGAAAAAGCCAAAATACCCGTGCATGGACAGCCGGTGTTTGTCATGGCCCGCCCCGATGGCCGCCAAGTCTGGGTCAATTTTGCCCATCCCCACAATGACACCGTACAAATCATCGATGTGCCAACCCTGGCCGTCATCCATACCCTGCAACCCGGCAAGGGGGTGATGCATATGGAATTCACCCCGCGTGGCGAAGCGGTCTGGGTCTCCATACGTGACGAAAATCGCGTGGATCTTTACGACACCGCAACCTTCGTCCGCCTGAAATCATTGCCCATGGACAAGCCCAGTGGCATCTTCATGACGGCACGCGGCAATCGTATCGGCTTTTGATCACGGAACAGGTTGGAGAAATACCCGCCATGTCAATCGCCATGGACAGTGACCTGACCCCTCTGGATAAACGCCTTCTGGATGCATTTCAGCGGGATTTTCCCCTCTCCCCCGAGCCTTATGCCGTCATGGCCAACAGCCTGGGCGTCAGCGAAGAAGTCCTCCTGGAACGATTGCGCGCCCTGCAAGAACAGGGCGTAATCAGCCGTGTCGGCGTGGTGTTGCAACCCGGACGGGTTGGTGTCAGCACCCTGGCCGCCATGGCTGTCCCGCCGGAACGCCTGGAGTCCGTGGCCAGCCTGGTGAATACCTTTTCAGAAATCAATCACAACTATGCCCGTGAAGATACCCTGAATCTCTGGTTTGTCATCACCGCCATGTCCCAGCCCGATCTGGAAAACACCGTGCAAAGGATTGGTGCGGCAACCGGCCTGCCGGTATACTCCATGCCCATGGTCAACAATTTTCACGTGGATCTGGGCTTTCCACTCTCCAAGCAGGAATGGCATCCAAACCATGGAATTTCCCACCCTTGACGCACAACAACGCCGTTTGATCCAGGCCATTCAGGGTGGTTTTCCCATTGTTTCCCATCCCTATCGGGAAATTGGCCAAACCCTTGGGATCAGCGAAGAGGCCGTCATCGCCGGAGTGACCGAGCTGCAACGGTTGGGAATCATCAAACGCATGGGGATCGTGGTCCGCCATCACGAACTCGGTTACCAAGCCAATGCCATGGTGGTTTGGGATATCCCCGAGGCGGAACTCCCCGGGCTGGCCAACAAGATTTGCGCCTACCCCTTTGTCCATCTCTGTTATCAACGGCAACGGGTCATTCCAGAATGGCCCTACAATCTCTATTGCATGATCCATGGTCGCCAACGCCATGAGGTCCTGGAGCAGGTTGGACACCTGATGACAGAGTGTGGTCTGCGGCCCTACCCACACAAAATTCTTTTCAGCAATCGACGTTTCAAACAACGTGGTGCCCGATATCTGCCCCAATCCCAGGCAGCCGCCGTCACAGGAACCTGACCCGCATGGCCACGCTCTTTTCCCTTGCACCGGGCACTTCCGGTATCTCCCAATCTCAAGCAATCACCGCAACAGGAACCTGATCCGCATGTCCACGGCCTCCCCCCTTGCGCAAGCGAGTTCCAACACCTGGTCACCCCTGGAACAAGCCATCATCAATCACCTGCAAGATGATTTTCCCCTCCAGGATGCCCCTTTTGCCCAAGTTGCAGCCCGGTTGCATACCCGGGAAACCGAGCTGCTGCGCTGTCTGGAGAACATGTTGCAGCAGAAGATGATTTCCCGTTTCGGTCCCCTGTACAATGTCGAACGTCTGGGAGGGGCGGTAACCCTGGCCGCCATGAGCATTCCGGAAACAGTGTTTGGCACGGTGGCTGAACAGGTCAATGCCTTTCCAGAGGTGGCGCACAATTATCACCGGCAACACACCCTGAACATGTGGTTTGTCCTGGCCACCGAATCCCGGGATGCCCAGGCCCGTATCCTGGAAGCCATCACGGCTCGGACCGGTTTTCCGGTCCTGAATTTTCCCAAAGAGGCGGAGTTTCATATTGGTTTTCGGGTGGCCATGGATGAAAAAGGGATCCAGACGGCCCGGGAAAAACCCACCCGGCGCGGTCAGGATGGCAAAAAATACGCTCCCTATGTGGCCGCAGATACGGATCGCCCCATTGTCATGGCAACCCAGGAAGGTTTGCCCCTGCACCCCGAGCCTTATCAGGTGGTGGCAAATCGGATTGGCTTGACGGCAAAAGAAGTCATGGAACGCCTGCAAGCCATGCGGGAAGCGGGTGTGATCCGCCGTTTGGGGATCATTCCCAATCATTATGGTCTCGGCTTGCAGGCCAATGGCATGACCGTCTGGGATGTGCCGGATGAACGCATGGCCGAACTGGGGAGCCAGGTCGGTGCCCTGGATTTTGTCACCCACTGTTACCAACGCCCCCGCAACCTGCCGCAATGGCCCTATAATTTATTCGCCATGGTCCACGGACGCACCATGGCCGAGGTTTACGAAAAAAAAGCCCGGATTGCCACCCTGCTGGGACCCGCACAACGGGCGCATGATATTCTGTTCAGCACCCGCATTTTGAAAAAAAACGGGTTGCGCCTGACCCCGGAGTCGCCGACATGCTGAGAATCACCCAGATTCTTCGCCAATTGGACGCCACCCATCCGCAGACACCCGGCATGACCGGAACAATCCGGACCACAACACATCCCCCAAAAAAAATACCGGAAATCCATCCATCCGGTACGGCAGAAAAAATCCATGCCGCCTCGCCACCGGGACCGGTGATTGTCTGGAACCTTACCCGGCGCTGCAACCTGAACTGCCTGCACTGCTACTCCTCCTCTTCTGACCGGGATTTCAGTGGTGAACTGACGACCCAAGAGGCGATGGACCTGCTGACCGACCTGCAACAATGCCGGGTGCCCGCCCTGATTTTATCGGGCGGCGAACCCTTGCTGCGCCATGACTTGTTTGATCTGGTCCGCATGGCCAAGTCCCTCGGATTTTATCTGGGTCTCTCCACGAATGGCACACTGCTGTCACCCGCCGTGGCCGAGCGTCTGGCGCAAGCCGGTTTCAACTATGTCGGCATCAGCCTGGACGGTTTGCGGGAACAGAATGATCACATGCGCGGCGATGCCGGGGCTTTTGACCGGGCATTGGCCGGCTTGCGGGCCTGTCGGGAGCAGGGGGTCAAGGCGGGGTTGCGCTTCACCCTGACCGAGGCCAATGCCGCAGATTTTTCTGCCCTCCTCGACCTGGCGACCCGGGAAGGGGTGGAGCGCATCTATCTTTCCCATCTGAACCATGCCGGGCGCGGCCAGGCCAATCTACAAATGGCCCCCACTCCGGCGACCACGCGCACCATCATGACCCACATTTTTCAAACCGCCCTGGCGGATCTGCAACAGGGATCACTGCGGGAGTTCGTCAGCGGTAACAACGATGCCGATGGACCTTTTTTGCTCGACTGGATCCGGGCACACCTGCCCGCCAAGGAAGCTGCGGCCCAAACCATTCTACAACGTTGGGGGGGCAATGCTTCCGGTGTCGGTATTGCCAACATTGACAACCGGGGCAACGTTCATCCGGATATTTTCTGGTGGAACCACTCCCTGGGCAATGTCCGCACCACCCCTTTTTCCCGGATATGGTCTGACGCCAACCCGGATCCTTTGTTGCGGGGATTAAGGCAGAAACCACGGCCTCTGGAGGGGCGTTGTGGCCAATGTCACTATTTGACTATTTGTGGTGGCAACACTCGGGTGCGGGCTTTTCAGGCAACCGGCAATCCCTGGGCGGCGGATCCGGGGTGTTATCTGGCGGACAACGAAATTGGTGTGCAGGAGAAAAAATAATGAATATCCAATTTAAAAATAAACAAAAAAAACAAATGAAAGACTGGGATGGGGGTCCAGGGGGAAGGGCTGCGCCCTTCCCCCTGGTGGGGTCCGGGGCGAAGCCCCGAAAAAGATGCTCACACACCCTCCCATGGCTCGGCGTATTCCTGCTGATGTCATCCACCATACCCAATACAGCCGTATCGGACACCAGCTCCAATACGACCAACAAGACCAACACAACCAACAACACGGCCC